>SKHV01000056.1 GCA_007116765.1 Prolixibacteraceae bacterium
ACTTACTTTATGATTATTAAAGGAGCTAAAGGTGCTTCGTTCATCACCCCCGAAATGCAATCGGCTATGGCCAATAATTTGCTTTTGATTATTGTGGCAAGTTTTGCAGTCTGGACAGTTATTCTTCAACTACTTAAATGGCTTTTTAATATCAATATTCTAAAAGTTATTGTACTGGTAGGTACTTTTGCTTTGGCAATGGCCTTTGCCGGAAACGACCTGGTAAACTTCATAGGAGTACCTCTTGCTGCATTTGAATCGTATAAAAACTGGATCGCATCGGGTGTTGCCCCCGATATGCTTGGAATGGAAATGCTGGCAGGCAAGGTGCAAACACCCACTATAATGCTCTTAATTGCCGGGTTAATTATGGTAGTTACACTTATTACTTCGAAAAAGGCTCGTAATGTGGTACAAACCTCTATCGACCTATCAAGACAATCTGAAGGAAGTGAACGGTTTGGTTCATCGGCATTATCGCGTATGATAGTGCGTAGTAGTGTAAAGTTTTCTGAGAATATGCGCTCAATATTGCCCCAAAGAGTATGGCAAGGTATGAGTCGCCAATTTCAAATAATGCCTGAAAACGAATCGATAGCAATTGCCGACAGGCCTGCATTTGACGAGCTAAGGGCTGCATCAAACTTAATGGTAGCCAGTATTTTAATTTCAATTGCAACCTCTTACAAATTGCCACTTTCGACCACTTATGTTACTTTTATGGTTGCAATGGGCACCTCGTTGGCCGATAAAGCCTGGGGTCGCGACTCAGCAGTATATAGAATATCGGGTGTATTTGCTGTAATTGGAGGATGGTTTTTAACCGCGTTAATTGCCTTTACCGCAGCATTTGTAGTGGCAAGAATTATGGTGTGGGGTGGATTTTATGCCTCGTTTGCCTTAGTCGCATTTGCTCTGGTTGTTATTGTACGTACTCAAATCAGGTTTAACAAAAAAAATAAAAAACCAGTGGAAGATGAAGAAGAAGACTTGGTTGATGCGAACTATAATACCGAAATGGTACTGAATAAATGCAATCAGAACACTGTAAAGGCAATTATTACCACATCAAAAGCTTATTTCTTATGCTTCGAAGGTTTCTTTAACAATGACCGGCAACAAGTTAAAAATGCGGTACACGAAACAGATGAGTTTAATAAGAAAGCCAAAAAGCTGAAAGGCTCGGTTTACAAAAACATTCAAAAACTACAACAGGACTCAGTGGGTACCGGGCATTTATATGTTCAAATTGTAGACTATTTACGAGAAATGGCTCACTCACTCAACTTTATTGTAAAACCTGTTTTCACACATTATGAAAACAACCATAAGCCATTTACAGAAGATCAGGTTGTACAATTTAATGAATTTGGCACTGAGCTTAACGAGTTTTTCAATTACACTTTACACTTATTGAAGGAGAAAAAATTTGACCAGCTTGACGAATTGATTAACAAACGAAGCATCCTTTTTGCGCAGCTTAAAGAACTTGAGAAAGCGCAAATTAAACGTATCAAAACAAAATCGGTTACTACGCGTAATTCAATACTCTATTTCAAAATAATTAGTGAAACCAAAAACTTGCTGTTACACTTAATTAACGTGATAAAAGCAGAACGCGATTTCATTGCAGAAACAAAAGACATTGCTCAAAAAGAAGTAAAAAAATAAATAACTCAACACTTCATTAAAAAAGGCGCATCGATAAAATGCGTCTTTTTTATTATTCTCTTGTTTGTAGTTTTTGATACAATTTTATGAGTTTTATCGCTTGGATGTTTATATCGAAATGTTCTTCAACCGACTGACGTGCTTCGGCGCTTAGGGTTTCAATTTTTGCAGGATTGCTTAACAAGCCCGAAAGTGCTTTTGCCAATTCAGTAGGTGAATTTGGCTCGTATATAAGCCCACCGCCTGCAGCATTCACAATTTCGGGGAAAGCTCCCAAATTAGGCTGTACAACCGGCACACCCGTTGCCATTGCCTCGGAAAGATAAATGCCAAAAGCTTCGCCATTGCGCACCGGCACCGAAATTAGCTGAACTTCACTCAAGAAGTCTTGACGATGTTGCCCTTCGAATTCTTTCCAGAAATGAACAGATTTAAGGATGCCGGCATTCTCCAGTTTTCTTTTTTGTTCTTTTATGTATGCATTGTCTTCGCCTGTACTACCACCGGTTATTTGTAAGCGTACATCGTCAAACTGCTTATCTTTTTTCAGCAGTATAAAAGCATCAACTAGAATGTCGAGGCCATTTTCGCTATTCATGCGCGAAATGTAGCCAATTTCTCTTTTACGGTTTACCACATTTTCAAATGTGTAGTCTGCAGGATCGACTCCCAGATAAATCGTGTTCATTTTTTCGGCAGGTATTTTCATCCACTTTTTAGCCACACCAGCATAATAATTACTTACGGCAACAAAAGCATCAATGTCGGCCGCGCGTTCAGCCATAATCCTCCATACATACTCCTGTGCTTTAGGTTTCATCACATCAACCCACACATCTTCATCTTGTAAAGAGCAAACAACCGGAACATTCAGTTTTTGCTTAATTCTTCTCGCGAGCCCAAGCAAAAGAGCATTCGAAAGGTGTATAACATCGGGTTTGCAATGCTCGGCAATCCAGTCAATCATTTTGTCCAGTTCTGCTTTTTGGTCGCCTTCTTCGCCTAAAAGCATCGAAATGGTCATTTCTTCAAGACCTTTAGCATTGGTTGAGCCCGACATACCGGCGGCAAGTTTCATCAAAGGTTTGGAGTTGAGCAGGCGGTCGAACCAAGCAGGGGCTTTTCTGAAAATGGGATAAAGCTGTTTAAGATAAATCGATACCGCACCATAAAATACTGGAATATCTTCTAAATCGTGTTCATCGGAAAACAGTGGCAGGTACATGGGTATTTTTATAACTTTATGACCTTGCTTTTTAAGCGAATCGACAAATTTGCTGTCGCGTAAACAGTTTCCACAATAAAAACTACCTCCCGAACCGGGTATTACTTGTATAATATTCAGACCTTTATTTTCTTCCATCTCAATCTATTCTCAATTATTTTTTTAATTTTTTAAGCTTGTTGAATAGCTAACTCAAGGTTTAGCCAAAAAATAAACATTCCCGTCGTTTCCGGCAATTACAATTATGTTATCGATAACAGCAGGAGCATTGACTACTGCCACACCCAGTTCATAATTCCAAACGGTTGAGCCGTCGGTATGGTTCAAAAGCATGATGTCGCCACGCATATTGGCTACCAATACTTGAGTGCTATTTGCTATTGTCGATGCATCAACCCTATTGCCGGTATTCACTTTCCAAAGTTTGTTGCCTGTATCGGAATCAATGCAATACAGAAATCGATCGCGGCTGCCAATTAGTATTTTGTTGCCGGCAAGCGAGGGCGAGGCAATAAAGGGAAGGGTATTATTTTCTTTTTCGAAACGCCACTTAATTCTCTGTTTTTCCAAATCGATACAAGTAAACCCTCCGTCATAATCGCCAATGTATGCAAAGTTATCGGCCACAGCGGGCGATGACGCCACGTAAGTAGCCACCTCAACTTTGCCTGCCAATAAACCGTTGGTCATATTTACCATGTGCAGAAAACCATCGCAACCTCCAAAAATGGCTTTTCCTTCATACAAAGCGGGGGCGCTGTTCAAAAAGTTTTCGGTTTCGTATTTCCACAATCCCTCGCCACTTTTAGCATCCACTCCGTGCAAATAATAGTCGTAACTACCAAATGCCAATATGGTGCGCCCACCACGTGAGAAAAGGGTAGGTGCACCCATAACCTGATTGTCGGTTTTGTACTCCCACTTTTTAGTTCCGGTTTCGAGGTCGAGGGCATAGAACATGCCACTTAGATTACCAAAATACACAACACCTTCATGTATTAGTGCCGGTGCTTCAATGGCATTTGGAGTTTCAAATTTCCATAGTAAATTTCCCTGAAAGTCGAGGCATAACAAATCACCACTGGTTGAGCCAACCACAATTTTATGCTTTTGAATTACTGGTGCCGATTTGAAAATACCGTCGGCATCGTACATCCATTTCATTTCAACCTGTGAAGGAAACTTGGCTTGTGTATAACCATTCAATTGAATATCTCCTCTGGAGTTTGGCCACGAGGTTTGTGTTTGCGCATGTAAATTTACGAGTATAAAAAACGAAAAAAACAGAAAAATCAGCTTCATATCTTACTTATTTTTAGGCAATTTCAAAAATAATTAAATTGAACTTATTTATTATAAATCATAAAGCACTTAACAATTTTTTAACTAAACACTGAAAAAGACACAAAAAAGTTACCATCTTATAAATACTCCAAAATCCCAGTTAAATTGTTGAATAATATGAGAAGGCATTTTATTTCTTTGTATTTCGGGACTGTCGTAAGTCCATTGGAAAATAGACAGTTCATAATTGATTCTGGGTTTTGAGTATAAATATCCGGCTCCGAAACGCGCACCCCAAAAAATGTTTTTATAGCGAAAAAGATCGATCTCAAAAATAAATTGTGGCATAATAAAAGGACTTATATCCCAACGCGAGTTATAACTGTGAACCAATTTATAATTTGAATTCTGAAATTTAATAATATTACGTTGCTGAAAAGGAAAAACCGACAATACCCCACTTTTAAGCTTACCGTGAAATCTCATATTTCTATATTTATATTCTGCTCCTACTCCAACAAAAAAGCCAACAAACGAAAAATTCCACTGCCGATTAATGTAGCGAACGCTAATATCTTCATTAAAAAAATACTTGTAACTTCCGTTAAATTCTGTCAAATAAAATCGCTCGGAAAATGAACCTCCCAACAAATAATAGTTTTTATTTAGAAGATAGCTTAATGTAAAGTCGTAACTATACGGAATAAGCGTATTTCGTATAGCCAATTGCAAACTGGCACTGTATTTTGTTTTGAACTTCACATAAGCTTCAAAACGGGTATATTGATAGTCTGATTCTTCGGGCTGAGTATATATATAATTCAAGAAGTCGATTTTAGTGGGTGATAGTGTTTTCTCATAATCGACAAACCTGTAACCCCGATATAGTGACAGCTTGTGCTCATCAATAAACCTTTCAGCTTTTGACGAAAAACCAAAAAGAAGTAAGGTAAGCAATATGAGTATTTGCCTTTTCATTCGTTTCCAATTATCAGAATGAGTTCGCTTCGTGCAGTGATTACCTGCCCGTCAGATAAGGAAATCTCAAATTCGAACTGAGCCGTATCGTATTCAACCTTTTCTTTCAGATATACCAAAAACCGATTTTCCGGTTTATCATAAAGAGGCTGCCCATTAATACGTGTAAGCAACTCATCTATACTTATGTAAAAGCTTCCTACATCGTCGCAGTTTATACAGGTATTTGCCAAAAAAACATCGGTCACATCGTCTCCGGCATTGTATTTTGAATTAATTTTTTCGAGTGTGAAAATTCGAATTGACGAGATTTCATGAACCGAAGCATAAATATCGTCGCAATCGCACGATTGAGCCGATAAAGTTTTAAATGAAGCTAGACTACGTTTTTTTACTGATGATGATTCAATACTGCACCCTACAATCTGAACTTCGAAAGCTACACCTTCAGCATACATTTGATTTTCGTTGCTTGGCCTGGACCACTGACTCGAATTGTTTATATTGTTCACTATCACATCAACATAACTAAACCGATATGTTATGTCGGTACAATTACAACAAGATGTAATTAAGCGTAGCAAGAAAAATAGGCTGATTACTATAAATGCTTTTACTGTTCGTTTCATGTTTAAGAGTTATGTACTAAAGGTTCTGAGGTCTATCTCTTTTGGCTTTTCATTCCTAAAATCATGGTAGCATTCTAACAACAAATACAAGTTAAGTATTATTCATAAATACAAAAATGCATTTCATTTTGATACCTGAGTATTATAAACCAACAAACTTAAAAAATGTTGATCCACAAGTTACAACAAATCAAGTGCAGTTTTATAATAATGGCCTAGAAAAAAAAAGAAGTAATGAAAAAACAGTACTTATTTGCTCAGTAAGGCATGTAATTGCGGCCACAAAGCAAGTAGCTCATCACACGAATCGAGGACAATATCAGCACCCGATTCACTTAAACTTTGAGGCTCAAGCGGGCCGGTATTAATGGCAACGGTAAACAACCCGGCAGCCTTTGCCGATTGAACGCCTAAAGGAGCATTTTCGATAACAATTGCCCTACTATTATCGTAACCCGATTTTTCGATGGCTTTCAAATAGGGTTCGGGGTTGGGCTTGCCATTTAACACATCGAGGGCAGTAATCATTTTATCGCGTTCAAAATTTCCATCAAAAACACTGCTAAGTCGACCAAAAAGACCTTTTTGTGCCGAGCCGGTCACAACCCAGCGCTCAATGTTTTGTTGTTTAACCATTTCAACCAACTGTGGCATTGGTTGTAATACTTCCGACATGGGCATTTCGGTCATTAGTGCATGCTTCCGCTTCTTAATTTCTTCGGCAAACTCTAAAGATACTTCGCGTTTATGGTATTTTCGGAACATTTTTTCAATGGTATAAAGTGCGGTGCTGCCTTCGTTCATGTAGGGTTCGTGCTCAGGTAAGTTAAGACCATATTCGGCAAATGCGTTTATCCACGATTGAGCATGATAGGGCATCGAATTGAATAAAACCCCGTCCATGTCAAAGAATATACATTCGAGATTAAAACTAGTCTTCAGCGAATTTTTATAATTATTTATTGCAATTTCTATGCTTGTGTTTATGCTCATGCTCATTATTTTTGTTCAAAAATACATTCTTAAAAGCTATTTTTGGAATAAAAACCAATATTATGGACGTGAATATAGAGCCTCAGTGGAAAAAAGTATTGCAACAAGAGTTACATAAACCTTATTTTCAGCAACTAACAGAATTTGTAAAAACTGAATATCATACACATCCTGTGTATCCCAAAGGCAATGAAATATTTTCAGCGTTGAATCTTTGTCCGTTGAATAAGGTGAAAGTGGTCATACTTGGTCAGGATCCCTACCACGGCCCTAATCAGGCACACGGTTTATGTTTTTCGGTGCGCGAGGGCATTGCATTTCCACCATCGCTACGCAATATTTTTAAAGAATTGCAGGCCGATACCGGCAAACCCGCACCAACAAACGGCGATTTAACGCACTGGGCCAAGCAAGGCGTGTTACTGCTCAATGCCACATTAACGGTTCGGGCACACGAGGCCGGATCGCACCAAAATAAGGGCTGGGAAACTTTTACCGATGCTGCTATTAAAGCGGTTTCGGAAACGAAGAATAATGTGGTTTTCATTTTATGGGGAGCTTATGCTCAAAAAAAAGGTGCTTTGATTGATCGCAGTAAGCATTTTGTACTTGAATCGGTGCACCCTTCTCCTTTGTCGGCATCGCGTGGTTTTTTTGGAAATAATCATTTCAGTAAAACCAATAGTTTTTTAATCTCGAAGAGAATTGAACCCATTGCATGGTAAATGCACTTAATATTGATAAAAGACACGATAATACAATTTTCTCAAGACAACACGCTTTCTCATAGAGTATTTCTTCCAAATACACTCTTGTTCTTTTCATTGAGTATAAATTGAAGTTCACAAAGTATATCAGGTACTTTGTTCAATAATTTTCGAATTTGATTTTTGATTGTATAATTTTGATTATCAAACGAATTAAAAATCGACTATAAAAGAATAATAACTCAAAAGAAGGAGAAACGATGTACGCCAAAGGATTTGAATACTCACCCCAAAACTTTTCAACAATGTGGAATATTGATAACAGTAAAGTCAATACGACTAGCGAAAATAAACTATTTAAAGTTGCTTTGGCACTTTATTCAATAGTACTCATAGCCGCTGCAACTATCATATTGTTGCTGTTTGAAAATATAATTACCTTAAATATATACGTAATATATTTAGCGGTAGGAATTCTTTTAGGTTTAAGTGTTATACTACTTATTCATATATTCAGTAAAAAAGACAAGCAAATTAACTAGCTCTTCTAAAAAGCGAGAATTACATCATTCAATTTCCTATTTCAGCTCCCACTCAAAGCCGTCTTTTTTATCTTTTATTTCGAAACCTAGATCCGAAAGTTCGTTTCTGATTTTGTCGGCTACATCCCAATTTTTTGAAGCTTTAGCATCCATCCTAACATTCAGCAGCAAATCAACCACACCGTTGAGCAGGTTATTGCTGTTGTCGGAATTCTCCTCTTGAGTCAATCCTAAAATATTAAAAACAAAAGTGTTGAAAAGCGACTTCAGTTTATCAAGATTAGGTAAATCAATGGTTTCTTTCCCATCGACAATTGAGTTGATGACCTTAACCAAATCGAATAAATTTGCAATCACAATGGGGCTGTTAAAATCGTCGTTCATTGCATTATAGCAATTTTCTTCAGCCTGTTCGAAACTCACTGAGCTTTTTTCGGTGGGTTTAATTTTCTCTAGCAAAGCAGCTGCTTTCAGAAGCCTTTCGAGTCCTTTTTCAGCCGATTCAAGTGCTTCATTCGAAAAGTCGAGGGTGCTACGATAATGTGCCTGTAAAATGAAGAAACGAATGGTCATTGGACTGTAAGCCTTTTCCAAAAGATCGTGCATTCCGGAGAAAAACTCGTCGAGTGTGATGAAGTTCCCTAACGATTTTCCCATTTTCTGGCCATTTATGGTAATCATGTTGTTGTGCAGCCAGTAATTTACACTATCGTGCCCCAGAGCAGCACAGCTCTGTGCAATTTCGGCTTCGTGATGAGGAAATAACAAATCCATACCCCCGCCGTGAATGTCGAATTTTTTCCCGAGATACTTGGTGCTCATTGCCACACATTCGGTATGCCAGCCCGGAAAACCCTCGCTCCAGGGTGACGGCCAGCGCATGATATGCTCGGGTTGAGCTTTTTTCCATATGGCAAAATCGAGCGACGAACGTTTTTCGTCCTGTCCTTCCAACTCGCGGGTATTGGCTTTAAGGTCTTCAGTTTTGCGTCCCGATAATTTCCCATAGTTGTATTTAGAAGCAAATTTTTCTACATCGAAGTAAACCGAACCCATACTAACATAAGCATAGCCCTGTTCAAGTATCTTTTCAACAATATGTATCTGCTCAATAATATGCCCGGTAGCAGTAGGTTCAATGCTAGGTGGTAACACATTGAGCTGATCCATATTTTTATGGTAACTGTTGGTGAAGTGTTGCACCACTTCCATTGGTTCAAGCTTGCTAATTTTGGCTTGCTTCGCAATTTTATCTTCCCCCTGATCGGCATCGGCTACCAGGTGCCCCACATCGGTAATATTGCGTACGTAACGCACTTTATAACCAAGGTGTTTCAGGTAGCGAAATATCAAATCGAAAGTAACCGCAGGACGAGAATGTCCCAAATGAGCATGGCCATAAACAGTTGGACCACATACATACATGCCCACAAAACCGGGTGTAATGGGAGTGAAAACTTCTTTTTTGCGTGTTAAGGTATTGTAAACATGAAGTTTATTGGCAGACATATTTATGCGCTTATAAGATTTATATATTGGGCTTTGTCAATCAAAAAATGAATGCTTTCAAACAACAAAGTTAAAAAAACTTCATAAGCAGAAAGGATTTCCCCATGCTTAAAATTCACATGCAGTACTCAAATTCAGATTAATTTTAAATACCAACCATTAGTATTCAATCTTTTTTTTCAAATTTGCAGTAGTATTAGAACTGTTTTATTATTTTTGAATAGGAAAACAGGTTTTGATTATCAATAAAAAAGAACGTGTGGTTTTCATTCAATAAATATCTTTATTGAATGAAAAATCAACCTATAATTTATATAAAATGCTCAGATTAATTCATTTAATAGGTGTACTTCTTATTTTACAATTGAGTTTAAATGCTCAAATTGTAAATCAGGAGTTTGATCCTACCCGAATTACAGAAATACCTCAAACAGAGGTTAAGGCACTTATAAAGATTTATGAAGAAACAAACGGCATTAGATGGAAGAAAAACAATGGTTGGATGCATTCCTATACTCCTTCGTCGTGGTATGGCGTAGCCGTTCGAGGAGGTCATGTTGTTGAACTTGAAATAATGAGTAATAACCTGAGCGGATCAATACCCGATGACATAAAACATTTAACCCAGCTTGAAATTCTTTACCTGTTCGACAATAATCTGAGTGGAAATCTTCCCGCTGGTTTCTTCGAGCTCAAACAACTGTCACGAGTAAACTTTTGGAACAACAAATTAAGCGGCTCGTTACCCGACAAGTTTGAAAATCTGGAAAACTTGAGAGAATTTGTATTAACCGAAAATAATTTTTCGGGGCAAATACCTGAATCAATAACAAAACTCAAAAAGCTCGAAGGCTTAACCCTATCGCAAAATAATTTTTCGGGACAAATTCCCGCCACAATAAACCAAAATCTTAACCTAAAATGGTTTTCGCTTTCAGACAATGACCTTACCGGGCCAATACCTTCAACTTTGACTCAGGTAAAGACATTACGCTGGGTTGCACTTGCCAACAATTCACTTTCGGGCAATTTCCCTGCCGACATTCACCTTTTGAAAGAACTTACTTATTTCGATATAAGTAACAACGAGATTGAAGGCACAATACCTCGCAAAATTACCGAACTTACGAAGCTTTCGATGTTTAACATTTCGAATAACCGCATAACAGGAACTATACCGGTTGAATTAAGGCAAATGAAATCGATGCAACGTCTTGTTACCTCGGGCAACTTAATTCAAGGAGAAATTAACCTCGACGATTTTCCCGTAGAATAAAATCTTTTTTACTTCCTTTGCATGCATTAATCATATTATGAATGAATTATTAAGCGGTTTTTTTCCAAAAACTGCAAAAAATGAACGATACAAAACATACCAACAATGCCTGTTTCCAAAACCTATCACGAAATAAACGAAAAAATTCAAAAAGGCAACGCGGTTGTGCTTACTGCCGAAGAAGTGGCAGAAATGGCTAAAACCGCAAGCCCCGAAGAAATTGTTGAAAAAGTTGATGTAGTTACCACAGCAACCTTTGGCGCCATGTGTTCAAGCGGCGCATTCATTAATTTTGGACATTCGAGCCCACCTATACGCATGGAAAAAATAAGAATGAACGGAGTTCCTGCATACGAAGGTTTAGCTGCAGTCGATACTTATATTGGAGCTACTGCCTGTAGTTCAAAAAATCCCCAATACGGCGGTGCCCATGTAATTGAAGACTTAATTGCAGGTAAAGATATTGCACTTGAAGCATGGGGAAAAGGTACCGACTGTTATCCGCGCAAACACATAAAAACACGAGTAAACAAGGACACTGTAAACGAAATGTTTTTGTTTAACCCTCGCAATGCTTATCAGAATTACAACGTAGCGGTTAACAGTACTCAAAATACCATTTTTACATACATGGGAACCTTGCTGCCAAATATGCGCAATGCCACTTATTCTACATCGGGTGAACTTAGCCCGCTTTTGAACGACCCCGAATTTAAAACAATTGGAATTGGCACTCGTATATTTTTGGGCGGCACAACAGGCTATGTGGTTTGGCCGGGCACTCAATTTCACACTACAAAGCCGAAGGACGAAAATGGTGTACCGGTAACCAACGGAGCCACTATTGCCGTTATTGGAAATATGAAAGAAATGAATACCGAATTTATTCGCGCAGCTTACTATGAAAAATACGGTACAAGTTTATTTGTAGGAATTGGCATCCCTATTCCTGTTCTTAATGTTGAGATGGCACGCAGAGTGTCAATCAATAACAGCCAAATTCAAACCTCGGTACTCGATTATGGTATTTCAGGCACACCCAAAATTGCACAGGTTAACTACGCGCAACTACGCTCTGGCGAAATTACGGTAAATGGACAAAAAATTCGTACAGCACCTGTAGCCAGTTTATCGAAGGCACGACTCATTGCCGATACATTAAAGAAGCAAATCGAAAAAGGGGAATTTTTCCTGCAAGAACCTGTTCAGATGTTTCCGACTAACACTTCATTAAACGGACTTAAAGGAACAGATTAAATAAGTACATACATTGCAATCAAAATAATGAGTTTAAAAAACTAAATTGGTAAACACTAAATAAGAATCCGATGAAAATAGTTAAACGGCGTTATGTACTTAAATTTCCACCGCAAAGCGGCGATAAGCCCTTAAGTTACGTGCTGGTTAAAGAATACGACATCAATATAAATATACTTAAAGCCGAAGTTATACCGGGGAAACGAGGCAACTTACTACTTGAGTTAATTGGTCGTAAATCAAACATCGACAAGGGAATAGAGTACCTCGAAGCAAATAATGTAGTATGTTCACCACTTGATAAAAAAATAAAATTCAATCAGGATAAGTGCATCAACTGTGGAAATTGCACTGCAGTTTGCTTTGCCGGAGCACTCACTATGCACCCAGAAACTTGGGAACTGCAATTCAATAAAAAAGAATGTATAGTTTGCGAGCTATGTGTAAAAGCCTGCCCGCTAAACCTGTTCGACATTGACTTTCATAACGGAAACTAAACCGTGCAACACTCTTCCTATAACAAAAGCATTATACCCAAGGGTATTGAGCCGCGCTTGTATCGCGAAAACATGGGTCGCAAACGTTTTAAGTCTTTTGCTATAGGCTATAAAGATTCCGATTTATGGATTGGCATTGATCCTCTAAGCTTCGAGGAAAGGATGAAGCAATTTGCTCAGCAAAAACTAGTAGAACTTCGCACTTCGCTCGAAAAATACATTGAAATTCATCCTGAATTTGCAAATTCGTTTGTGCCGATAAAGCTTTTACCCGAAGCCCCGCCAATAGCCATTACAATGCATAATGCTGCAAAAACTGCTCATATAGGCCCAATGGCTGCTGTAGCCGGAGCTTTTTCCGAATTTATTGGAAAAGCACTTCAACAAGAATTCATTATTAATGAAATAGCCATTGAAAATGGAGGCGACATATATGTTTCGGTGAAAGAAAACATTACCATTTCGGTTTATGCCGGTGAATCGTTGTTAAGCAATAAAGTAGGAATAGAAGTTTTAGCAGCCGAAACTCCTCTTGGAATTTGCACATCGGCCGGCACGGTTGGCCCCTCGGTAAGTATGGGCAATGCCGACGCGGTAGTAGTTGCGTGCAAAAACACAGCCCTTGCCGATGCATTTGCTACGGCCATAGGCAACAACGTATTATCGGGTAACGAAATCGAAAATGCGTTACAAATTACAGAATCACAATGCGAAATTCTATCGCTATTTATTATCTGTGAGCAAAAATTGGGCATAAAAGGAAAATTCAACTTTAAGCTTATGTCCTGAATTTCTCTCACAAATTTTTATACCACCACATTATTTCTATTTTTGTGCTCCACAATTTTTATAATTTCAATATGAGCGGATTTTTTGGTGTAAGTTCTAAAACCGATTGCGTAACCGATGTGTTTTATGGTACCGATTACCATTCACACCTCGGAACCAAAAGAGCAGGTGTAGCATTTTATTCAGAGCAAAAAGGATATCAGCGCGCGATTCACAGTCTAGAAGATGGATATTTCAGAAATAAATTTGAAGGCGACATTGCGAATTTTTCGGGAACTTCGGGTATTGGTATCATAAGCGATAATGAAGCTCAGCCGCTTGTAATCTACTCACATTTAGGACGTTTTTCGCTTAGCACGGTATCTAAAATTAATAATGTAGATGCTTTGGCCGACCGTTTTTTGCAACAAAATAAAATGTTTTCGGAAACCAGCCAGGGAGGTATTAACCCTACCGAACTCGTGGCTATGCTTATTAGCGAAAAGCCCACTTTTGAAGAAGGAATTGAAAACGTATTCAACTCAATAAAAGGGTCGTGCTCATTACTAATTTTACACGAAAACAGAATTATTGCAGCACGCGACAAATACGGACGCACACCAATTGTACTCGGGAAAAAGGATGGTGCATATTGTGCGGTAAGCGAAACCTGTTCGTTTCAGAACCTCGATTACGAGATTGAAAAATATCTTGGTCCCGGAGAAATAGTTGAAATTACCCCCAATGGCTATACCACATTACGCCAGGCCACTCAAAAACTGCAAATATGTTCTTTTCTATGGGTATATTACGGATACCCCCCCTCGTTTTACGAAGGAATTAATGTGGATCAAACCCGTTACAATTGCGGTAAAAAATTAGCAGAGAACGATGACATTAAAGTCGATTTTGTGGCTGGCATACCCGACTCAGGAATTGGACATGCTATGGGCTATAGTAATTCTGCCTCAACTCCGTTAATGCGCCCTTATGCAAAATACACACCTACCTGGCCACGAAGCTTCATGCCCCAAAATCAGGATATGCGTGAACTAGTAGCAAAAATGAAACTCATACCCAATAGCGCATTAATTAAAGAAAAAACAGGAGTATTTCTTGATGATTCAATCGTACGAGGAACACAACTCAAAGACAATGTAAAAGATTTACAAGCAGCCGGAATTAAAGAAATGCACATGCGTATAGCATGTCCTCCTTTAATTTATCCATGTGAATATTTGAATTTTAGCCGCTCACGTACAAAACTCGAATTGGCCACACGCAAAGCAATTTTCAAGCTCGAAGGAACAGAAGATGTAGACTATAAAAAATATGCTAACCCTGACACTCAGGAATATAAAAACATGGTGGAGCAAATTAGAAAAGACCTAGGTCTTACTTCACTAAAATTCCAGCACCTTCCCGATTTGGTTGAAGCAATTGGTCTGCCTAAAGAAAAGCTTTGTACTCATTGTTGGGATAGTTCAAGCTACGGTGAATAACACTTTGTGCTATTTTACCCCATGCACATTCATTTCGAGCGTGTAAACCGACCCCATAGCAGTAATGAATAAAATGTCGAGGCTTTCTCCGCCAAAAGTTATATTGGCTGTCCAGCCTTCATCTATTTCAATGTGCTCAATTTTTTCGCCTTGCGGGTTAAAAACATGGACTCCATGTCCAGTAAGGTAAATATTCCCCCTATTGTCAATTGTCATTCCGTCGGAACCCATTTCGCAAAACAAGGTTTTGTTTTCTAATGTTCCGTCGGGCATAATGGTATACACGTAAGTTTTATTATCCCCAATATCAGCAACATAAAGCTTATCTCCCTCAGGAGTACCAATAATTCCGTTGGGTTTTACAAGCTTGTCATCTACAGTAACTACGTTTTCACCGCTGGGCAGAAGATAATATACATTTTCCTTTTCAATTTCCTGCTCTGGATTTTCCCAGTAATCACGTCGGTAATAGGGATCGGTAAAGTAAATACCCCCTTTTTTATCAATCCACAAATCGTTGGGTCCATTCATCTTTAATCCGTTAATATTATTAAGTAATATTTCAATCTCTTTTGATTTGATATCGATAGCCCACAGTTGATTATTTTCATCGGCACAGGTAATCAAGAAAAGACCATCGTCGAAATACATTCCATTCGAACGACCTGTTCCCTCCATAAAAAGAGCCACCGTTCCATCGGGCATCCACTTGTAGATTTTATCATTTGGCTGGTCGGTAAAATACACATTGCCGTCATCGTCAGTTGCAGGGCCTTCGGTAAAACTAAACCAATCGGCTGCTTTTATAAGCGTTGCGCCTTCTTTAATAATTGGCTCTTCAGCATGAATACAAGTTGAAAAGAGCATCACAACAAGGAAAAAAACAGGACAGATAAAATTGCAGATCTTCATTTTATATAGTTTTAGTGAACAGATGTAACCAAAAATACACAAAAAAAAACAGAAAACAGTAATTTAAGCATATTCGTATTTTTGGAACTGAAAAATAAGGTAAATGTTTACTTTTGTATTTAATATACAAATAAAGATGCATTCCAATACGAATAATATATACATGCAACGCTGCCTTGAGCTGGCCAAATTGGGCGAAAGAAGAGTTTCTCCCAACCCCATGGTGGGCTGTGTAATTGTGCATGATGGTAAAATAATTGGCGAGGGATTTCATCAGCTTTACGGACAGGCACACGCCGAGGTAAATGCCATAAACAGTGTTGCAAATCAAAACCTGCTAACGAAATCAACCCTTTATGTAAATCTTGAGCCTTGTGCCCACTACGGAAAAACACCTCCTTGCTCCGATTTAATAATTGACCGGCAAATTCCGAGCGTTGTGGTAGGCACAGTTGATCCGTTTGCCAAAGTTGCCGGAAAAGGCATCGAGAAAATGATGAAGGCCGGAATTGATGTGCGTGTAGGTATACTTCACGACGAATGCATGGAGTTGAATCGCCGGTTTTTTTCTTTCCAAAAGGAAAAGCGCCCTTACATTATAATGAAATGGGCACAAACGGCCGATGGTTATGTGGATACTGACCGCGAAGCCAATTTATTTGGAAAGCCCACCTGGATTACCAACGAAATGGCTCGTATTGCTGTTCACAAGCAGCGCGCCACCGAAACCGCAATTCTTATTGGAACCGAAACCGCATTGAAAGATAACCCGTCGCTTACCTTGCGCGACTGGTATGGCGAACAAGCTCTGCGTATAGCTCCCGATCGCAATTTACGCTTACCGGCAAACTTAAACCTCTTCAACAACAAGGCACCCACGTTAGCCGTCCTAAGTCGCAATTATCCCGATGAACGTCAATGCAGTATAATTACTGTAGATAATCAAAGTGATATTATTGACGCAATTCTTTCACATTTGTATCACGAAAATATACAATCAATGATTGTTGAAGGAGGCCCCAAAATGTTGCAAAGCTTTATCGACCGCGGTTTATGGGACGAAGCCCATGTTTACATTGGTCAAATTTGTTTCAAAAGCGGGATAAAAGCCCCGGTTTTTAATTACTCTCCCGAAAAATTCGATCGCTTTTACAATAGTGAACTCCGAATATTTCGTAATCGCAAGCAATAATGAAGTAATAACGACATCTTTTCGTTTGGTTCAACTGAGGTTTTTAACTATTTTTGCACGCGTATTTTATTGGCCCCATAGTTCAACGGATAGAATAGCAGTTTCCTAAACTGTAGATCCAGGTTCGATTCCTGGTGGGGCTACAAAGACCGCTGATTATCAGTGGTATTATTGCTCTTCATACACTAACTCGTACCAAAAAGAGTTAAACGAATTTTTGTGAAAGCTATTTTGAAAACTACAATTAAAATTTCATATAGAAAATAATGCTGAAATTCCCTCTTTTGTAGCAGGGCAAATTCCTTTCTCGGTAATTAAGCCTGTTACTAACCTTGCAGGCGTTACATCAAAACCATAATTCGCCACTTTACATCCGTTGGGAACCAGTTGCACTTTGCCCTCCTTGCCTTCAATATGGCTAACTTCATTTGCATTTCGCTGTTCAATTGGAATGTTTGTAAAACCATTTTCGATTTCAAAATCGATTGAAGAAGAAGGCAGCGCAACATAAAAGGGAATGCGATTATCGAAAGCCGCCAGCGCTTTTAAATAGGTTCCGATTTTGTTGCACACATCGCCAGTACGAGTAGTGCGATCGCTACCCACAAGAACTAAATCAACCATACCATGCTGCATTAGATGACCTCCGGTGTTATCGGGAATCACAGTATGAGGAACTCCCTCGTGCATCAACTCAAAAGCAGTAAGTTTACTGCCTTGATTCCGTGGTCGTGTTTCATCGACCCATACATGCACGGCTATACCTTTTTTGTGTGCTTTATAAATTGGTGCAAGAGCTGTTCCCCAATCCACACAAGCCAACCAGCCCGCGTTACAATGAGTAAGAATATTTACCGGTTTTCTTTTTTTCTTTCTTGATATTTCTTCAATAAGTGTTAATCCCGCAATACCAATGGCTTCGCAATAATCAATTTCCTGCTGTTTGATTAAGTCTGCTTCCCTTAAAACAATTTCGCGGGCACGCTCCACATTATCAATACCTTCAAGTACACTTTTTATGCGTGTTATGGCATACGAAAGATTTACAGCAGTAGGCCGAGCTTGCTCCATCTCGTTGCATTTTGCTGTAATGAATAATTGAAGTTCAGCACCTTTGCACGTTGTAGAAAGCATTGCCAAATATAAGCCGTAAGCTGCAGTAACCCCAATTAAAGGTGCACCGCGTACAGTCATGTCTTTTATTGCTGAAAAAGCATCATTAAAAGTTACGAGATTTTTAATGGCAAATTCAAAAGGCAGCTTTTGCTGATCAATAACTCTGACAATGTCTTTTTTGTTATTATCGACCCATATTGCATGAAAATTTTGTCCGTTTATTACCATGATATTTTTTGATTGTTAACTTTGCTGCAATTTATAATTTTCAGCAATGAACAACCAGAAGATTATCAAAAATGTAATTCTCGACCTTGGTGGTGTGCTGGTCGACATTGAACCACAGAACACGTACAAAGCCTTTAAACGCATTTTTAAAGCCGAATACCAAATCGACATTGACTGGGAAAACCTACCCGAAGTGGTAATTGCAATGGAAACCGGAAAATGGTCGAAAGATAAATTCAAAAAAACAATGCTCGAAGCCTGCAAACAGGGTGTAAGCGCATCGCAAATGGTGGATGCTTGGTGTGCGATGCTTATGGAATTCCGAACCAAACGCGTTAAAATGGTTGAAGACTTGGCTGAAAAATACAATGTTTATCTTTTAAGCAATACCAACGTATATCACGTTAATTTTTTCGAAAAAGAATTCAAAAACAGATTTCATTTTCCGCTTAAAAGAATGTTCAAAAAGGTATATTATTCCCACGAAATAGGGTTTCGTAAGCCTGACCCCAAAGCCTTTGAATACGTATTGAAGGATGCCGGTCTTGTACCCGAAGAAACCGTGATGGTTGACGACCGCATGGACAATTGCCAGGCAGCTGCATTGGTGGGTATGCAATACATAAAAGTGCCAGACGATACCGGTCTCGAAAATGTAATTGGCAAACTGCTTTAATGTCTGAATTTTCAAATTAGAACCAATTAGCCCATATTTTCATTTCAATAAAACAACCTTTTTCTTCATTTCAAAGCAGATTACACATTCACGTGTTTTCCAACTAACTCATATGCATGAGTGTTAACTCCATGTTAAAACTCTCAAAGAATGTTAAAGCCGTTAAACTTTAAGTGAGCAAAGCGGTCAATAAGAATGTTAGTTAGATAAAAGAATAAAAGATTTTTAAATACTTTATCATGAAGAAGATTTGTTTTTTTGCACTTTTTAGTGTTATCGCTTTTACAATAAATGCACAACCTGTTGCCATACCGCCAAATGTAAGTAATGCCGAAACCTCAACATCGGGATTACCTCGAAATGCCTCAATACAAGGAAAAGTAATTGAAGCCGGCAGTAACACACCACTCGAATATGCTCAAATTGCGATATATTCAGCTTCCGATTCAGCCCTGATTGCAGGAGGGATAGCAGGCTTAAACGGAGAATTCAATATTAGTGGCTTACGCCCGGGACAGTATTATGTGGATGCAAAATTTATTGGTTTTGAGTCTACTATTATCGATAATGTTACAATCGATCGAAATATTTCAACTATCGAATTGGGAACAGTTGAGTTAAATCCGGCCAGTGAAAACCTTGGAGAAGTAAATGTTACAGCACAAGACAGGCCTATAGTATACAACATTGACAAACGAGTTATCGACCC
>SKHV01000351.1 GCA_007116765.1 Prolixibacteraceae bacterium
AGGCGACGACGAGGCCATGTTTATCGATATGGACTTTGTGCGTGCACTGGAATACGGTATGCCGCCCACATCGGGCATGGGCATTGGCATTGACCGCCTGGTAATGTTCATGACCAACCAGCCTTCGATTCAGGATGTGCTTTTCTTCCCGCAAATGAAACCCGAGAAAAAAGCGGTGGAACTGAGCGACGATGAAAAAGCAGTGATGGAATTGCTGAAAGCAGAATCGCCTGTTGAACTTGAAGGCCTTAAAAAACAAACCGGGTTAAGCAACAAAAAGTGGGACAAAGCCATCAAAGGCCTCACTAAACATAAGCTGGCCAAGGTTGAAAAAACAGAGGATAAATTGATTGTTTCAATAATATAAAACTAACTATCTTTTTACAATCAGATCGAATACATCATTCGGTAAAACACAAACGGTGTCAATCGAAGCAGTTACAGTTAACCCATTCATCCGGCATAAATACTTACCTGTATTTGACTCGAATATATAGTAAATTTTAGATCCATCAGCCGAAAACTGAGCACTTTTAACAGGGCTTTTCACGGTGAAATCGATCATTTCATTTTGAAATAGGTCATGATACCGAATGATGTTGCCCCCCTCGGTTAAGAAACCGGAATTGTTCCATTTAGCACGAATTTTTTTTTGATTGGCAACTGAAATTGTAACATCGCGTGTGGTATTATTTTCGACATTGAGCAGTTTCTTATCTGTACCTGCCATGTACAAGATATGTTTTTTGTCAGCAGTCCATCCATAAATGGTATTTTTTCTTTCAGTTGAGCTTCCTAATCTTTCAAAAGTGGCATTTTGAATATCATATTTACAAAGGATCGAAAATTCGTTACTAAAAACCCAGCCACTATAATAGCCCGCCCATAAACTTCCATACAAAAAATTCCCATCGTCCGATGCAAACCAAGGTCCTCTGTTAACCCATGCATTTGCGGTGGCTGTAGATGCCTCGGGTTGTTTTTTCGCCCAATCTACTACCGGTTTTGCAGCAATGAATTCGTCATTCGACGTATTATACCTGACAACCCGATGATCCCAGGTATCCCAATAAATCCTGTCGTTCCATCCTGATACATAAATAATATGGCCACTTTCACTGATAGTAGGCGTACATTCGATTGTAGTATATTCATTTGCGGGTCTCGATGCTGCAAGAAGGGGTAATCTCTTCCAGCTTTTATTTTGAATATCAACAACAGCTCCCCTCCACGAATGAACATGGTTTCCGGCTGGAGCAGGATCCATTGAGCGAAAATCATTATGCAATGCTAATGAAATTTGATTGCCTAATACATCAACATATTCTAACATACTGTTGCCGATTCGTGGATAGATATCAACCAAATGATCAAAATTGGCCTCTCCCTTTTGAACGTCCATTAAGGATAAATATGAACCACTGCCAATTTTGCCTTCATCATTATTGTGCAAAGCAATAAATTGATCAATATCACTCACTTTTGGAGAAGAAAAATTAAAGATACAACCCGAAACCAGCATCATTGTTATAACAAAACCGACTGTGGCATACAATGCCTTTGAGATTTTTTTTGCCATGATTGTGATTTTTAGTTATTAAATAAGAGGAAAAATTCCGTATTTACATTATATCCTTTCCCTTTTGATGTTAAAGTTAAAGAAATAATGGTAAAAATCAAAATGATTTACATTTAATCAGTGTTGTAAGGTGCTCATTGTTCGTAAAATAGCTTTGTTGGGTGCTCGTTTTATCTATGATCCAATGCATATTAACTATTTTATTAAAACAAACGATGTTCGCATTGTTTTCTCATTGTCTGAAATTGAAAGGAAATACAAGCCACTAGGTATTTCATAAAGCTCAACCTTCGTGCTTAAACCATTCACTCCAGTAATTTTTTTGATTACTTGCCCGTGGCTGTTTATTAGTTCGATGTTTGCATTTTTAACAGGTTTCTTTAGCTGCATTTCAAATATCCCCGGGTTTGGGTTGGGAACTACTTTTATTTCTTCAGAGAAGTAAAAATCATTAATATTGAGAGTTGTAATTTCGAAACACTCGGATATTACAGTGCAACCTTGGTATGAAATCTCTACCGCATACGAACCATTCTCCAACGGCTCAAAAATCTGTTGAACCGCACCATCAATTGGCTTTAAATAGTTTTCGCAATCAATCCATTGATAAATTGCATTTTCCTGTAAAGCGGTCAGTAATGTTCCCGTCAATTCAATCTCATTCGACATGCTTACAACATCGAGGTTCAGTATATAAATACTATCGCAGCTAAAAGCATTGGTAAAAACCTTTTCGTATGTTCCGCTTTCACTGTAGCTTTCTCCGTGCCATCCTATGGTATCTCCATAACAAATTACCACATCATCGTGGATTTTGTAAACTGGGTTAACGGTTAAGTTGAGCACATAAGTGCTGTCGCAACCGTGCATACTTTGCATGTGGTGGTAATAGGTGCCTTGTTCGAGATAATTGTTTCCGAACCACACAAAATTGGAACCATCACATATTTCGGCATTTTCTTCAAACAAATACTCCTGTCCAACAAATAAACTTACGGTATCGCTAATCAATTCTGCATTCCGGTTCCAAACCAGGCAACGAAAATAACTTTCGTTTTGTTGCAGGCTGAGGTGTTCAAGTGTGAGGGTTGGGCTATTAGCCTCCGGAATATCGGACCATTGGTCTGTACCCACAAGCTCCTGCCATTGGTATTTTACGGGCTGTTGCTCCGAAGTGGCCACAATTTGAAAGTGCACAGTAGAATTCACACAGGCTACTTTGCTCTGAGCTTGTTGTTCAATTACCGGTGGTGGCATATCGAACACCGCAAGCGATGCAAGCAGCCGATTGTTGGCCGAAGTAAAAAAACCGGTGACATAAAGCTTATTGTCACTCAACAGTACATTAGATATGATACCAATCCCTTCCAATACACCATAAGTATTTACTTTCCATTCCGGGTCAGGGAGTCCTTCTTTGTTATCAAGCCTTCCTATATCAATTCGTTCATTATTCATATTAAAAGGGATACCGGCAAAAATTACATCTTCGTTGGTTTTCAACATATCAAATACTTGGGTAGAAAAGCCCATGTTCTCAGCAACATAGTCAAGCAGTTTCCAATCAGACGCTATTGTTCCGCTGTGCCTTTCAATTTTAATAGGAATGCCATAATTCATTACCGCATATAGATCTTTGTTGTTCACAATCAATTTGTTTACAAACAACTCCAACCCATCGGGTAACATATCAAATTGAAACTCAAAATTCCAATCCTCATCTATATCTCCGGTTTCTGTATCGAAACGGGCAAGCATTGCTCGACTAAGCCCGTTGGCTTCAGTAAAAGCACCTCCAACATATAAGGTATCATTTTCTATTGCCATGCTTAGTGCCATTTTGTTCAGATAAGCATTCCATTCCCTGTCAACAGCCCCGCTTTCTTTGTCAATTTTGGCAATATACATTATCGAATCGGTTAATGAGCATTTGAACTGTCCTCCAACATATAGGCTCCCATCATGCTCAACCATGCATATTATTTCACCATATAAACCGGTAGTCCAATCGTTTATAATTTCGCCGGAGCTGTGATCAATCTTTTGAAGTATTTCAAACCCGGGCTCAAATGCTTTTCTCAGAAACTCTTCATATTCTTCATATTCTTCTTCTTCATCAAAATATGCTTCTTCATAAAGTCCAAAATAGCGTTTCCTGAACGACAAAAAAACATGCTCGTTGTCAGATATTATGCCCGATGGATAATTATACAAACTATCTGTATCTGAAAAGTCGATAATAGGTATCCAGTCAAGATCGATTGTATAATCATACTTTGAGAACCTGGTAATTGTTGTTGGAATTGCACCGGACACTACTGCTGAACCGGCCAGTAGTACTGTACTGTCGTTCTTTTGAAACAGTTGTGCAAATTGGAATGATATACTATAATCTTCATAATCGACCTCAGCACTTATTGTGTCTATACTGGCCAGGAAGCCGGAAACATTATAGCCGGCAAATCCCGGATTCTGTACTGTAGCCAATATTTTATTGTTCATTTGTGCCAAACTGAAAATTTCGGCTTGAGTATTGAATTGTGGATTCCATTCCCAGTCTTTTGTACCATTGTATTTCGATATCCTGAATAATTTATTGGTTTCGTGTTCTGTTGCACAATACAGGTAATTATCTATAAGTACAATGTCTCTTAATGACTCGATGTTGGGTTGAGTCCACTCACCGTAAACCATCGCGTTGTTTTTGTTCAGCTTTACAATATTGCTTGAAAAAGTACCGCTTATTTGCCCAAAACTGCCTCCAACATACAAGGTATCGGCATCGCGAATAATTGCACTTACCGAGTAGTTGGGTTCAGGAGACCAGCCCAAATCAAGGCTTCCATCCACCAGACTAAGGCGCACCAAATGTTTGCGGTCATGACCGTTCACTGATGTAAAACGCCCACCAAGGTAAATATAGTTCTCATCAATGGCCAGTGCATTGATTTCGGGCCTATGAGACCGATGTATATTGGGTTTCCAATCCAAATCGATTGAAAAATCATCGATATTGAAGCGCATAATATTAAAAAACGTTTCATCGTTAACCGAACCGAATCTTCCGGCTATATAAACATGCTTATTGTCCTTTATCATTGTATTGACAACACCATTTATTTCGAGCATCAGCGAGTCGGGCTTGCTGCCATTGGCATGCTGTACAATTATCTGACTCTTGTAATTAAACATGGTTACTGACGAAAAAGAATAAGTAGCAATAAAGTGCACCGAATCGTTCAATTCAAGTATTGCCGATAAGATATTGTCGCCATGAGGCCAGTCCATGGAGTATGCCCCGCTTTTGTCTATCAAAATTGGCCCTGCCACATTTTCCCCACTAAAACCATGGCTTCCTGCCACATAAACAAAGTCTTCATCGGCACCTATTGCCGACATAAAGCCTGTGAAACCCGGAATGTCAGTACGTGATTCTTGTGCCGTTAAAATGCCATTAGCAATTAATAGCAGCAAAAAAAGTTTTGCTTTCATGATGTTGGTTTTTTAAAAAATCAAATTACAAATAAAAGTGTTTATTTTCAATTAAAAAATGAGACTAAAGACAAGATGAAAATTTACAATACAGTTTTATCTTTTATGTTATTTTTTTATATATATTGCACTTACTCTTCTCTACATATCTTCTCTATCCCAAAAAGCAAAATTCTAACCTTCAGCTTAAACGACAACGCCATTGTTTAAATAAGCACATGCATTACACATGTATAAAAGCATACAAATGGAGGCATTTAATAAACTACGAATAAACAGCACAATAACTACTTGCAAAATGCAAGTCTCCCCCCTTACTCATAACCATCAAAACGGTTTTAAAAACAATATTCACATGAAAACATTTCTTTCCTTACTAATACTTTTGCTTTCATTTCAATTCTCATTTTCTCAAATTATACCCTTAAGCGAAACCGAAATGATTGAAAGTTCCGAGAATATCGTAAAAGGAAAAGTATTGTCAAGTAAATCGGAATGGACAACCGATCGCTCTATGATATTCACTTTCACCCGCCTCATTGTTGAAGAAGTTTTTTCAGGCGAATATCATATTGGTGACACCATAACTATTGTTGCCCCCGGAGGCTATGACCCTTTAACTGAAATTGGCTTAGTAGTTTCGCACCAGGCAGTATTTGAACCCGGCGAAGAATCTGTTGTTTTTCTGAACAAAGCTGAAGGCAATATTGATGCAATTAATTATGATGTTTTGAAAGACGACTCTCGTTTTCCTCAAAAACTTGACATTG
>SKHV01000109.1 GCA_007116765.1 Prolixibacteraceae bacterium
GGGTCACGCACCAGAATGCTTACAATTGCTTCGTCGCAACTTGGAGCAGTATCGTTCAAATCGCAAACAGTGTAAATGACGTAGTCTAGGCCAGCATAATCTTCATGAGGAGTATAAACTACCTGTCCTGTTGTTTCATTGTAGAAAGCCACGCCATTGTCGGGCCCTTCAATAATAACTACCGATGTTGAATCGATGCCATCGTCCCAGTCGTAATCGTTATCGAGAATTCGAATAGTTACCGGTATGTTGATTAAGGTTGTGGCGGCATCGTTGTTGGCAACAATTGGTTTGTTGGTTGGATTGACTGTAATTACAAGCTTCGCAAAATCGATGTTCCCGGTGTTTGCGCTAACCGAATAATAAAGGCTGTCTGTTCCGTTGAAATTGTCGTGTGGCTGATAAGTAACTGTCCACGTGTCGGGGTTGTAATGAGCAGTTCCGTTTTTTGGGAAAACTTTTATGTCAACCGAAAGCGGATTTGGATTAAAGCCATTTAAGGTATCGTTTTCAAGTATGTTAACATCAACGGGAATTCGTTGCATTGTTTCGGCATAATCGTCTTGCGCACCAAAACCATCGTCTTGAACAATAACGTTCACAATTACATAAGCTCTTTCTCCTTCGAAATCGCTCAATGAATATACAAATTCGTCAATTCCTGTAAAAAGGGAATCCGGCGCATAGGTTATATTTGAATTTTGGCTGTTGATTGTTCCATTACCAGGGTGTTGTGCAATTTCGAGCGACCCGGGGTCAATACCATCATCAATATCTTCTACCTGATTAAAATAATTGAACGGAACCGGGGTGTTTACATTGGTTCGCAGCAGTAAATTTGTGGCTTCGGGTGGAAGGTTTACAGGAGTTACTTCGATATACAGCCATGCATTGTCGCAATACACAGGCATTCCCTCGTCGCAAATGTAGTATTGGAGGCTGTCGGAGCCGTTGAAGTTTTCGTTGGGAGTGTAATAAATTTCGCCGGTAGCGCTGTTCACAAAAGCCCTTCCGTTATGGGGCTGAACATCAATCCTTAGCGAACCGTAATCGAAATTATCGTCGGGGTTAATGTCGTTTGCTACTACATTGTGCACTAGATATGTGTTTTGTGGTATGGTGTCATAATCGTCGATGGCTTCAATAGGATCGTTAATGCCAATAAATTCAGCAATTATAAACGCTTCACCTTCTGCACCATGAATATCGCTTACCACGTAAGCAAACCCTTCACTAATAAACTCGTTGGGTTTAATGGTTTGTGCTCGCTCAATGCTGGGAGTGAATGTAAATTCTCCGTTTTGGTTCCAAGTAATTGTTCCGTATTCTCCATTTACTATACCTGTAATGTCATTTTCAATACTATTGAGCGAAATCGGGTCGCCTTCAAAGTCGTATACGCTGTGTGGGATAATTGTGGTGTCGAGAGGTGCGTATATTAATTCGTTTTCAAACCTTATGATTACATTATCGGCAACAGGAGGATAATTAATCCCTTTTATGTCGATGTATATGCTTGATGATGCCGACGCCATGTGGTTGTCGATTACCGTGAAGCTGAAATAGTCGCGTATGCTGTCGTCGGGAGCAATAGCCCTGGCAATCAGCGGGTCGGGCTGATACGTAAAGCTTCCATTATTATTCCAGGTGAGTACGCCAAAGCCCTGTTCGCTAACGGCAACGTTTTGGGGCGATTCGTTCACGTGAGTAACCTGCGTAACCTGCCCATCAATGTCGCTTGAATTGGCCATCATGTTCATGTCCGATTCGGCTTCAACAATAATTGGGTTCACATCGAAGGTTGAATAGTACATGGGGCGGGCAATAGGCGGGTTGTTTAGTCCATGAATGCTGATTGTTATTTTTGCGGTATCGCGGCCAGCGGGGTGTGGGTCGGCAACCACAAAAACAAATACAACATCTACTGTGTCGCCCATAGGTATTGTGGCTGTTTTTTCACGGTTGTTCACAAAGGTATAGCTGCCGTTAGTTTCCCAGTTCAGGGTACCGTAGCCGTTCACATCAACAGTAGTTTTATTGCTTGAGCCGTTCACTTCGGTTATTCGCATTGCATCACCATCTACATCGTAGGCATTAGTTAACATGGCAATATCGCTCCCTAAAGGTGCTGGAACAATCAATGAGTCTTCGGGTATGCTTATATATATATCCTGAGCCACCGGTGGATCATTTCTTCCTGTAATTATTACAATAAGATTAGCTGTTGAGGTGGCATTGTGCGTGTCGCTTATAGTAAAGGGTATGGTGTCCCTTACCTGTTCTCCAATTTTAAGCGAATCGAGAGTTTCGTACAGCGTATAAGTAGCTTCTCCATCGGGAAAATAAGCGAGTGTTCCGAATATTCCGTTGTATATTGCGGGAGGGTTATTGTCTGGAATGACTACCGAAATGGGGTCGCCGTCAATATCAAAGGAATTAATAAGAAGACCATTTTCATTGGGATAAATATTGGTAATGGTATCTTTTTCATAAATTCCAATAAGCACATCGATAGCAGTTGGTGGATAATTCACGCCCACTATCGTAATTACAAGGGTGTCGGTGTCAGTTTCTCCAAGTCTGTCGGAAATTGTATAGGGAAACTTTTCATATTCGTTGGCATCTCTTGGTATTGATGCCGTTGCTTCGTGGTTGATGTAGTATGTGAAATTTCCAAATTCATCCCAAATTAAGTGGCCGAATTCTCCAACCACTTCACCTGAAATATCTCCATTTATATCAAGCAGCATAATTGAATCACCACGATCCACATCGTAGTCGTTGGCTAAAATGCTTTGTACGCTTGTTATACTTTCCATGTTTTGCATTATTGTAATGCTGTCGGCAACTGCTACCGGAGGGTCGTTTTCGCCTTGTATTATGAGCACAAGCCATGCATTGCCGTTTTCACCTTCGGTATCCGAAATTCGGTAAGGTATCAGGTCAGTTATTACATCGTGGTGCGAAAGGGTGTCAAGACCTTGCCTAATATCATCGTGAACGTATCGGTTGTACGTGAAGTACCCTTCTGCATCCCAGTCGAAAGCAGCATACCTTGTATTTACAGGACTTTGAGTGTTATTGTTGAAGCGGGTTACCCATATTTGTTCGCTGTCTACATCGTAATCGTTATCGAGCAAGGACCATTCGGGGCTAATAATCAAATCGTTTTCCGATACGTATAATGTATCGTTTACAGCCACAGGGGGGTCGTTAATCCCTGAAATAATTATTACTATCAATGCTTCGTCGGTGGCTAGCGAATCGTCGCTAATGGTGTATGTGTATTCAACTTTGATACTTTGCCCGGCACTTAGGGTGTCAATGTTTTGAGTGATTTCAAAAGTACATTCGCCATCCGAATTCCAGGATAACTGGCTAAAATCATTAACATGAACAGGCGAAACTGCACTGCCTTCAATCAAAGTCATGAAAATTTCATCGCCTTCATCGATATCATAATCGTTATCGAGTGCATTGAATGAGGTAGAAATATCTTTTTCGGTAATTCTTATTGTGTCGTTAATGGCTGTTGGCGGGTTGTTGCGGCCTATTATGCGGAAAATGATGTAGGCTTCTTGTGAAATGTCAGTTCCATCAGTTATTGTATATCGGAATATTTCTTCAACTACTTGTCCGCCTGCCAGCTTTTGAGTGTTTGCGTAGTTTTCCCTAAATGTCCATGTGCCTGCAGTATTCCAAATAAGCGAGCCGTAGCCTTTTTCTCCTTGTACTGTTCGGGCCACATTCCCGTTCACGCGGTGCACGGTATATGTATCGTAAATGTCAAGATCGTAATCGTTATCCAGTATATTTTGATATCCTTCCATGGAATGATTTACCATATCAAAAGCTTCGTAAACTACAAATGTGTCGTTTACCGCAACAGGCGCTTGGTTAATATAGTTGATTATGACCCTCGCGTTTTGTTCTGCAAAATTATATCCGTCGTAGGCATTCCATTGAAATGTGATTTGGCCATTGAAATTTTGAGCAGGTGAATATGAGAATATCCGGTTGAGGTTGTCAATTTCGATTGAGGTTATCAGGTGTGGATAGTTTGAAAGCAGCTCATCATTAAACGACAATGTTCCTGCACTTGCCGGAGCCGGAGCTGTGAAAATCCACAAGCTGTCGAAATCTAAGGATGATCCCAGTACACTTTTAATGGCTGCTATGAAATTGGCCCGGGTAATAGTGGCAATTTCGTCTTTATTCAGGTTGAATACTATATCATTTAGAACAGGAGGATCGGGATTTTCAATTACTTCAATATTAATTATTCCTGTGTTTAATGACCAATCGTAACCGTCGTAGGCATTCCAGTAGCTCCATGTATTGCCATGCCAATTTTCAGCGGGGAAAAATGTGAGCAGGTGAATTTCAGAAAATGGAATCTGTGCGTTAAGTATGTATGGCTGACCGTTAAAGTAGAATGTTCCATTATTTGCATTCGATTCAATTCTGATGTATTCCATGCTTTGTCCGGGGTCTGCCGGTTCAAAGTGACTTGTAAATTCTTCGGCGGTAAAAGTATATTCGCGGTCTTCAACAAGCAGTATGCTAAAATTGTCGAGAATCGGGGGGTTGTTCAGGATGCTGAAGACTTGAGAAGTGGTGTCAATGCACCCTATGCTGTTCGTTACAATTAACGATACTTCATTATTGTCAATAATGTTAGAATAGCCAATATGGGTGGGATTACTCTCGTTGCTTTGAGAGGGGCTGCCGTTGCCAAAGTTCCAGTTCCAATTGGTAAAGTCAGTGCCTGCATCGGTGACCGATTGGTCTGAAAAATCAACAGTACTGCCCCGGAATACGGGTTGCGGGTCGTATCCGAAGGCAGCCTGAAGATTGCTGATTTCTACTGTGCGTGAAGTAGAATCGGTACAAAATTTATCGTCGGTTACTTTGTGTATTACGTGTATTTCTTGTCCTTTGTGATTATTAGTATAGGTGTATTTTTCTGTTGTATTGCCTTCGGTATATCCGTCTCCAAAATCCCATTCGTACTTCACTATATGTGAGCGCTGCCCGGCTTGGGCATTGCTTATTGCATCAATTGTTTGCCACGGACATATAAAACCATCCTGATTCGTAAGGTCGAAGTCAGACGTAACATCGTTGCGAATAATGTGAATGCTGTTTGCTTTAGTTAAAGTATCGCTACATCCCAGCTCGTTAAAAACAATCAATTCGGGGCTGAAAATCCCTTGATTCGAATATGCAAAAGTTGGGTTCTGTTCTGTTGATGAATCGTTAAGCGATGTGCCAAAAAGCCAATTCCAGCTTTGAATTCCATATTCGGGGTCGGGCGAATGACTGAGATCAGTAAATTGTAAAGGTGCCCCTACACAAATGGTGTCGAGGTTTGTGGTAAAGTTGGGAACAGGGGCTGTACTTGTATATACAGCTCCTAATGAGGGGTTGCTGTATTCGTATTGACCACAAACCAGATCGGTTAGAATTACCTTAGGTGTTCTGTAGCCAAGAGTATCGTAAGTAAAGTCAATTTTGAAATTAGTGGCGTTATCAAGAACCGTATCTTTTCTGATTTCGCCGGTACCGAAATACCATTCAATGTAATCTACCCTGTTCATGTTTTTCATTTCGAGGTTTACAGAGTATGGTGCACATCCCGGAGTGTTATCGTAGGTAAGTTCCCCATAAGCTCCGTCGACAGTTATGAAGTTGTTTTTTCTAATTTGTCGGGTGCAGCCTCCTCTGAAAGCAACAGTGAGGGTAACTGCATAGCTTCCTGGTAATAGGTACATGTTTTCAGGTTCGCGCTCGTTCGAGGTGTTGCCGTCACCAAAATCCCACAGGTAACTTAAAACATCATCGTCGTTTGCAAAGGGAGAAAAGTGTGCAATTGAAGGAGCACAGCCAATGTTTCTTTCAGCTGCGCTAAAATCGGCAGTGGCGTCTATAATTCTTATTTCTTTATCGAAAATTTTGGTGCACCCGTCGGGAGCTTCGGCTGTAAGTGTGATAATGTATTTTCCTGCACTTGCAAAAGTGTGCGAAACGGTTTGATTAATAGTAGTTGTTATGTCGATGCTGCCATTCCCTTCAAAATCCCAATGATAATTGCGTATGTTGCCGGTTGAGGTATTATTGATATCTACTTGGGAGTTGCTGCAAAAAACCGTGTCGTTGAGTTCGAACAGGGGTTCAAATTGAATTATTTCGAAGAGATCGGGCTTTTCGATAGTGGTAGCGCAGCCCTCTGAATCGGTAACGGTATATGAAACCGAAATTGTGTCGGCTTGGGTATAAGTATTTGTGGCATTGCGTGTGCTGGCTGTTTGTCCGTCGCCAAACTGCCAGTAATAAACACTAGGTTCGGCGGTGTCGAACGATGGTTTTGAGATAATGCCATTGAACGAAACTTCCGTGTTGAGACATACCTGCGGTGGGGTATAGCTGAAGTCAACAATAGGTCCGCTTGCCGATATGAAATTTTCTTTCAATATATTGAAGTTGCAGCCGCCTTCTTCTTCAAAAAGTCTTACAGAGTATAGCCCGGGTTGTTGAAAAGTGTATTGCACATTACTTGCAGACGATACGATTGTGTCAATAACAATCCCGTTTTGTATGAAATGCCAAACTAAATCACCGGGATTGTAGTTATCGCCTGCAATACTCGATGAAAATTCCTGACTGAAGTTAACGGTCAAGGGGGCACAACCGCTGGTTTTATCGGCAGAAACAATGTCTTCTGCTTCGTCGAACAAGTAAATGCTTATTTCATCGGTGTAGGTGTCGCTGCAACCTGTATTCGGGTTGGATACCGTAAGCGTTACGGTGTAGGTTCCGGTTTGATTGTATTCGTGTAGCGGAGATTCCGATGTATTGAATGTGGTAATTGTTCCGTCGCCAAAATTCCAGGTAAAAGTAGTTCCGGCATCGGAGTATTTACTTTGATTTTCGAAAGATGCTAAAAATGGAGGATCATTGCAGTAGGGGTTTTGTGAGGGTGTAAAACGTGCTAAGGGTTCGTTCACTCTTACTAAGTCAAACATTTCAAATTCTACCGATTCACATCCAAAGCGACTTGCAATGAAGCTGAAATCCATATAACCGGTGTCGGTTGGCTGATAAAAAAATAATTCGGGAGAATCCTCTAGGTTTAAAATATCAACTGATCCTTGTGGTGTATTGACCCTAATTTGTTCAGTGCCCTCGGTAAAGTGAATGTTTAGATCTACACCCTGACTGAAACACATATCGCCGTCCTGAATAATCTCAACGCCGGTTATTTCGGGAGGCTCGGTAAGGCTTACTGCATTATTTGCAGTTGTTGTGTACGTGCACCCCGTAGAGGTATTTACGCTAAGGCTTACATTATAAACACCTTGCCCGGTGTAAGAGTGACTGGTGGTTTCTCCGGAGCCGGTTTGGCCGTCTCCGAAATTCCAAGTGAAGCTGGTCGCATTTTCAAATGGTGAATCAAAATTAGCCTGAAAAATAATGTTTTGGCCGGTAAAGCAACCGGAATATTCTCCACTAACACTAAAACTCAGTGAGGGGCGTTGTAAGAAAATGCTTTTCTCAATTATAGTTTGGCAACCGTTACTGCTTTCAACTATTAATTTTATGTTTTGCGTTCCGGCCTGGCTAAAGCTGTGTTCAAATGAAGCATTGTTGCTAATAAGTGTTTCCGAAATAGGCGATACCAAATACCATTGTTGGCCTGTAATTGGGCTTCCGATATTCGAAACGGATGTATTCTGAAACTCTACATTAAAAGCTCGTTGATCACAATCATAACTTACCTGATAATCAAAATCGGCAAGAATATCTTCTACATTCAACGTTTTGATGACCTGACGTGTGCAACCGTCGCTAAAAAGTACGGTTAATTTCACCGGATATGTTCCCGGGGCTGTAAGCTGGTGTGTGAAATTTTGTGAGTGGCTGTTTATTTCGCCGTTATTTCCAATGTCCCAACTGTATTCAATTACTTCGGGCGAAGTGATTGCCGATAACTCAATAGTTTCGCCCAGGCAATAGCGAGGTTCAATATTAAAATCGGCAGTATTGTTGCTGTTGAAAGTTATAGTTTCGCTGTATGGCTCTGACTGGCATCCGTTGCTTGATGAGTTTTGAAGAGTTACTGTATATTCTCCGGCTTGAGTAAAGTTGTATATTAGAGTATCGTTATTTACTCCTTGGTTTTGTCCGTCAACAGTCCATATGTAATTAGTAATTTGCCCGTCTGAGATTTCTGTTCGATCGATAAACATAGTGGGCGAGGGGCTGCAACTGTTTGCTTTTGTGTAGGTGAAAAATGCTTTGGGTTTTTCAAAAATTTTAAGAGGTGCGGCTTGCGTGTTTTGTTGATAGCAACCGTATTGATCCATTACGCGAAGATTCACTCTGTAATCGCCTGAGGGCAGATATTGTGTTTCTGTTTCGCGATTTAATGTGTAATGCCCGGGAACTCCCGATATGTGCCAGCTGTAGTACTCTTCGGCTCCACCTGTAACCCCGTTTACACTTGCCGGGCCACCATCCGAAATAAGTGTGGCTGCATGAGGTTCACAGCCAGTTGAAATGTCTCTGATTATGGGTTGAGGGCGCGGATAAATTGTGATTGTTTCGCCATGGGTTCGCTCGTTGGGCTGGTTTTTATTAATGGTTAGCCTCACATTATAATTTCCGGGTTGGTTGAAGATGACATTTGGATCTTCCTCTGATGAAGGAGCATCGCCGTTTCCAAAGTCCCATTCGTATGAATTGCCAACTACTCCCTTCGAAAGGTTTGTAAAGCTTATACTTCGGAAATTACACCCCATTTGGGTGTTCATGGTAAAGGCGGCATAGGTTGAATTTTCGGGGTGTACCTTTATGGTGAAATTGGTTGAGCGGCTGAGTATGCCGTCGCTAGCATTTACTGTAATGGTGTGCGGTGTGGCAGTGGCCGCTGTGGGCGTGCCCGATAAAGTGCGAGTTGCTGCATCGTAACTTAACCAAGCAGGCAGGTTATTTAATGAATATGTGAGCGGATCGTTGTTTTCGTCTTTAAAAGCATTGGCCGGTATGGTGTATGTAAATAGGCTGTTTACTTCGGCGTGTTGGTTGCTTACGCCCACGTCGAGTACAGGTGGCAGATTAATGTTTTGTGCTGATGTATATAACGAAAACCCCGGCAGAGTGATAATAATTATCAGCCAGATCAATCTACACCAGTTTACTTTTCCGCACAGTTTCATTTATGCTTAATCTTGTTTAGCAACCCCTTTTCCGCAACACAGGGTTTAATAGTTGTTTGTAGAAAACTACAATGCCCTCTTTTATAACAAAAAGCTAAAATATAAAAAACTATTTAAGTGAAGAAATTTTAATGTTTTAATTAATTGTTTTATTGGAAATTAATTGAAGTGATGATATTGATTTGTCAAATGATTAAGGGTGTTGGTCATAATATATTTTGTATTGGTCATTTAAATAGAGTTGTTGGTCAATTTTCAGCAACTTGTGTATGGCTGAAATATGAATCTAATTGATTAATTCGCAGCTGAGCGAATTCAAGAATGATTTTGAGTTCGTCGTGGTAATTGTTGCTGTCGAAATACCATTTATCGTCAACAGGCCAAATTTCGGCGTTCTTTTTTACTGCTTCTTCAATTATGCTGTTGTTTTGAGCAACAAGTTCTTCTATATTCTGGTAAGTGAAAATGTTGTTGTTGCGAAGCGCCCACCATCTTTCTTTGAGTTTATCAGGGTACTCTGAGCCGGGTATGTGCATCAATCGTTTTAGCAATATCGAACGGTTGCAGTCGAGTTCATGTTCCATCATGTTCATCTCGTTGTCGCCATCGCGGCCAAATGAGTGGTCGTAGTCCCAAATTGCAATTCTTAGAGGCGAGACCGAATTGTTCTTGTACAGAAAAAAGTTTTTCATAATGCCGTCGCTGTTATTCGAAAACAGAAGCAACAAGTGCCAATCAATTACATTTGCTATATCAATGCGCTTGTCAATTTCTTCCAGAAAATCACTGTCGCTTGAATAAAATAAGAAGTTTTTGAATTCTTCAATAAACCAGGTTTTATTTGAAACGGAGATGTCGGGGTAACGCTGATCGTAATAATTCGTTGTGTCTCTAATGTTGCCAATAGGCAGTCGGTTTTCGAAAAAGATTTTTGGTTCCTTAAATACCATGGACATTGTGTCGGTTTTATCCACACCTATCATTCCGCTGTTTACTTTTTCCATCACAACATACAGCCCTAGGCTATCTCTGTTGTGCTCAACAAAAGCATAGCCGCAACGTGGCGCTGTGTTCTCAGGTTTCATTTGTCGATATAGGTCGTAGCTCAATTTATGCCGCATAAACGTTTTGTCGATATAGTTGGCATTAAAAATCCAATCGTTTTCGTGGGCGATGTTGCAAAGGCCGAACTTTTTATTCAGTTTTATGGTGAAGGAGTTTTTGTAGAATTTGCTTGATGAACCACCTCTTTTCTTTATTGTTGCCGGTATATTGATGCTTTTTCCGTTTTCGGTGTAGGTTATCATGCAACGTTCTTTGTCTGTCCAGCTAATTTCACCTTGTTTCACGATGTTTATAGTCGGGATATTTTGCTTGCTTTGTGTGTCGTGGTCAGAAAAATTGCAGCCGGTAAACAGAAAGATAATCCCTAAAAACAGCATGTTTATTTTAATATATTTACTCATGAGTTTTCTTCGATTTTTCAACCAATTTTTCAATAGTTGCTAATTCCTCGTTTGTGAAATACCTCCATTTTCCTAAAGGCATATCAAGCTTAATGTTCATCACCCGTATGCGTTTAAGGTAAAATACTTTATAGTCCAAAAAGTCGCACATGCGCCTTATTTGCCTGTTCATCCCTTGTTGCAGGATGATGTTGAATTCGTGAGTGCCTGTTTTTCGAACTTTACATTTTTTTGTTACAGTGCCGAGTATGGGTATGCCCTTGCTCATTTTTTCAACAAAGGTTGAAGTTATAGGTTTGTTTACTTTTACCACATATTCCTTTTCGTGATTATTTCCGGCACGCAGTATTTTATTTACAATATCGCCGTCGCTTGTCAGAAAAATAAGCCCCTGGCTGGGTTTATCGAGCCGGCCAATAGGGAAAATTCTTCTGGGGTAATTGATATAGTCTATTATGTTGTTTTTTTCCGCTTTTGTATCTGTGGTACACACAATTCCGGGTGGCTTGTTGAACGCTAAATAAACGTGTTTTTGTTTTTGTGTGGAAATAATTTTTCCATCAACTTTTATTTCATCATCGGGGTGAACTTTGGTGCCCATTTCGGGTATTATCCCGTTTACGGTAACACGTTGCTCTACGATTAAGGAGTCGGCTGCCCTGCGCGAACAAAACCCGGTTTCGCTCATGAATTTATTTAGCCTGATAGTACCATTGTTTTCCATCGGATCAAAATCGAATAATTTGACTACAAAGGTGAAAAAAAGATACGATACTTCTAAATAAAAAAGACCCGGCAAAATACCGGGCCTTCTCAAAGTTGATTCAGTTATTTAAATTGATTGGTTTAAAATTTAAATTGATTTTACTCTTCGTTTTGTTCAGCTTCGTAAGCTTTGAGTAATTCATCCTGAACATCGGCAGGTACTTTATCGTAGGCATCAAATTCAAAATTGAACCATCCGCGACCTCCGGTATTTGAGTTCAGTGCGGTTGAGTAGCTGCTCATTTCTTTAAGCGGTACTTTGGCCGATATTTTTTCATATCCTTTTTCGCTGCCCATGCCCATTATTAATGCACGTCGTCCTTGTAGGTCACTCATTACATCTCCCATGCGTTCACTTGGGGTGTACACTTCGAGGTTGTAAACGGGTTCAAGAATTTTGGGGCCGGCCTTTTTAAATGCCATGCTAAAAGCATTACGACCTGCAAGTTTAAACGAAATTTCGTTTGAATCAACAGGGTGCATTTTACCATCGTAAATACACACGCGTATGTCGCGGGCATAAGAGCCGGTAAGTGGGCCTTCGTCCATTTTTTCCATAATACCTTTCAGAATGGCAGGGTGGAAGCGGGCGTCGATAGATCCTCCAACTATGCAGTTATAGAATACCAATTTACCACCCCATGTGAGAGATACTTCTTCTTTGCCACGCACGTTAACTACATATTCTTTGCCGTCAATTTTGAATGATTTCGGATCGGGCATGCCTTCTTCGTAAGGTTCAATAATCATGTGTACCTCTCCAAACTGGCCGGCACCACCTGATTGTTTCTTGTGGCGATAGTCAGACTGCGCTGCCTTGGTAATGGTTTCGCGATATGGTACTTTGGGAGTAAGAATGTTGATGTCGATTTTATATTCATTGTCGAAGAACCATTTAAGCACATTGATGTGGTACTCACTTTGGGCTTCTACTATAAGTTGTTTTAATTCTTTTGAATAGTTTACGATGAATGAAGGATCCTCGTCGCGCATGCGATGTAATACTTCACCTACTTTTTCGTCGTCGGTTTCGCTAACTGCTTTAATGGCAACTGTAGTAAGTGGCTTAGGAAATTCGATTGGTACAAATTTGTAGTCGGCTTCTTTTGAACTCAAAGTATGATTTACTTTTGTTTCTTTCAATTTCACTGTAGCTCCAAGGTCTCCGGCTTCCATTTCGGTAATTTTATTCCGGGTTTTTCCTGCTACAGCAAAAAGCTGCGAGATGCGTTCCTTATTTCCTTTGTTAGAGTTAATCAAGTCGAGTCCTTCGGAAAGTTTACCCGACATTACTTTAAAGTAAGTGACTTCTCCAATGTGTGATTCAACACTTGTTTTGAATACAAACATGGAAGGTGCTGCCGATGAATCAATTTTTACTTCCTTGCCTTTAACATCTTCGCGTGCGGGAACTTCGTTGGGCGCAGGAACTATGTTTATGATAAACTCCATCAAGCGTCTAACACCCATATCTTTTTTTGCACAAATGCAGAAAACCGGGATAAAAGTTTGGTCGTTCATTCCCAGTTTCATTCCCTGTCGCATTTCGTTTTCGCTTAACGAGCCTTTATCGAAATAAAGCTCCATTAAAGCTTCGTCGTTTTCAGCGGCTTTTTCTACCAGTTCGTTATGCAATTCTTCGGCTTTATCTTTTTCCGATGCCGGTATTTCTAAAATCTCAGGCTTGCCTCCGTCGGGTCCCCACTGGTACATTTTCATTTTGAGCACATCAACTACTTGGTTGAATCCTACACCCGCATTTACTGGATACTGAACAATAGTGACCTTGTTTCCGAATCGAGTTTTAGCATCGTCGAGTACTTTGTCGAAGTTAACATTCTCGTGATCGAGTCCGTTTGCTACAATTACAACCGGAGTTTTGAGTTTGTCGGCAATGCGCATTGAGCTTTCGGTTCCGGCTCCTATTCCATCGCCACAATCGATTACACAAAATGCAGTGTCAACCACATTGAGCGACGAGGTAACTGCTCCGGTAAAGGCTTTCATTCCCGGAGTATCAATAATGTTAATTTTTTTTTCGTTGAATTCAGTGTGAAGTAGAGTAGAGTAAACGGAGTTGCCATAATCTTGTTCAATGGCAGTGTAGTCCGATGCAGTGTTTTTTGCGGTAACTTCGCCTCTTCTGTTTATTACACCACCCTCGAAAAGCATTGCTTCTGCAAGGGTGGTTTTCCCGGCTCCGGCATTTCCAATTAACGCGATGTTCCTGATTTGTTCTGTTTTATAAGTCTTCATATTCTGTAAGTTATTATTGTGTTTTTTATGCGAACACCAAAAATAGTAATAATTTAATAACAATCAAGCGTTGCATATTGCAACTGTTTGTTTTTGACCAAATATTTTGAGAGTTTTTAGCTTGCAGCCTGTGCATATTTTATTATTTCCGGATGAGTTCCATGCGTGTCGTAAAATTCTCCGTCTGAATTAAACCTTCGCCTAACAATGTGTGTGCATAAAACAGGTATTGCTCCTTTTTTTCGGCTTTCATTCTCAAAGTGTATAAGGTTATATCGATATTCTTCAGGGGTGGTATAGCGAGCAACTTTCCTTTCTGAGCCGTCGTTGTGTCCAAACTGGATAATCAAATAATCGCCAATAAAATGAGTTGCAGGTTGATTTTCGCTTTTGCAACAGGTAAAAAGAACGGAAATGAAGAGTAAAAATATAAGATGGATGGTTTTGTTTTTCATTGTGGTTTATGATTTATAATTTGAATATTGAAGTATAAATGTAAGATTTTTATCATTGTTGTCCGGTTTAAATCTGTTCAACCATTATTTTCTGAATCGGACAACTGTGTTTTCTAGTTAGGGGTATTAACATTTTCTTTACTTGGAAGAGGTATTTATATAATCTTTACACACAGTTCAATGTAAAAAAATATTTTTGCATAGTTGTTTATAGAAAAAGTTCACTTTTTTCAAAAAAAATAAGCCGCACTGTTTTTTTCTTGCTGAAAATTAGTACTTTTGCCAACCGTTTTTAGGGGCAATACGCCTTTTGGAGACTTTTCACATATTTATTTTATTGTGAGTCATTAAGTTGAGAGAACAACAGAAATATATAATTAATTTTAATTGAAGTATAATGCCTACAATTCAACAGTTAGTTAGAAAAGGAAGACAAGTGATTGAAGAAAAAAGTAAATCACGCGCACTGGATTCCTGCCCGCAACGAAGAGGTGTATGTGTACGTGTTTACACAACCACACCAAAAAAACCAAACTCGGCCATGCGTAAAGTGGCAAGGGTAAGGTTAACTAACATGAAAGAGGTTAACGCTTACATTCCTGGTGAAGGACACAACCTACAGGAGCACTCTATTGTGCTTGTTCGTGGTGGTCGTGTAAAAGATTTACCTGGGGTGCGTTACCACATCGTGCGCGGAGCATTGGATACAGCTGGTGTTGAAGGACGTACACAGCGCCGTTCAAAATACGGAACAAAACGTCCTAAGAAGAAATAAAAAGTGTTGAATAGTTATTTAGAGTTGTGGTTTGGTTGAGTAAATGATTCCATCAGGAAGAACTGAAGATCGATACTTGAGCAACCGATTTGGATAACACAAACTTTAAAAAAAATGAGGAAGTCGAAACCTAAAAAGAGGGTCATTCTACCGGATCCTAAATTTAACGATGTACTGGTTACTCGTTTTGTAAACGACCTGATGGTTGACGGTAAAAAAACAACTGCTTATAATGTTTTCTACGATGCCATGCAAATGGTAGCCGATAAAAAGAAAGACGAAGAAGTTTCTCCACTTGAAATTTGGAAAAAAGCACTTGAGAATATTACCCCTCAGGTTGAAGTAAAAAGCCGAAGGGTAGGCGGAGCCAACTTTCAAGTTCCTATGGAAATTCGCCCCGAAAGGAAAGTTGCTATATCAATTAAAAACATGATTATTTTCTCACGCAAGCGTGCAGGTCGTTCAATGAGCGAAAAACTTGCTGCCGAAATTCTTGCTGCCTACAACGATGAAGGTGGAGCATTCAAAAAGAAAGAAGAAATTCACCGTATGGCAGAAGCAAACCGTGCTTTCGCACATTTCCGTTTTTAATAGTTGGTTGGTTTTTATATTACAAGTTGATTTAGTTTTAGTAAAAGATTGGTTCTTACAATGAGTAAAAGAGATTTAAAATATACAAGAAATATCGGTATCATGGCTCACATCGATGCCGGTAAAACTACTGTTTCTGAAAGAATTTTGTTCTATACCGGACTTACTCACCGATTAGGTGAAGTACACGATGGTGCAGCAACAATGGACTGGATGGAGCAAGAACAAGAGAGGGGTATTACGATTACCTCGGCTGCAACAACCACTCAGTGGACTTACCAAGATATTGAGCATAAAATTAACATTATCGATACTCCTGGACACGTTGACTTTACCGTTGAAGTAGAGCGTTCTTTAAGAATTCTCGATGGTGCTGTTGCTCTATTTTGTGCAGTAGGTGGTGTGGAAGCTCAGTCGGAAACCGTATGGCGTCAGGCCGAAAAGTACGGTGTGCCACGTATTGCATTCGTAAATAAAATGGACAGGCAAGGTGCCAATTTCTATAATGTATATAATGATATTAAAGAAAAGCTCGGCGCTAACCCTATACCACTTCAGCTACCTATTGGTGCCGAAGAAACTTTCAATGGTGTAGTTGACCTTATTGAAATGAAAGCTGTTGTATGGCACGAAGATGAAGTAACAGGTACAAAATACACCCTCGAAGATATTCCTGCCAACATGGTTGAGCAAGCCAACGAATGGAGAGAAAAGCTTGTAGAAGCAGTGGCCGAGCAAGATGATGAACTCATGGAGCGCTTTTTCGAGGATCCAAACTCAATCACAAAAGAGCAAATGCTCGACGTGGTTCGTAAAGCAACTATCGCAGGAACTATTATTCCAATGATGTGCGGTTCTGCTTTCAAAAATAAAGGAGTACAACGTTTGCTTGATGCAGTTTGTGCATTTTTGGCAAGCCCGCTCGATAAAGGCGAAGTAATGGGTACTGAACCAGGCGACCAAGAAGTTAAACTCACTCGCAATCCCGATGTAGACGATCCTACATCAGCACTTGCATTCAAAATTGCAACCGATCCCTTCGTAGGACGTCTTACTTATGTTCGCGTGTATTCAGGAAAACTTGAAAGCGGAGGTTCGTATCTCAATCCTCGTACAGGAAAAAAAGAGCGTATATCGCGCATATATCAAATGCACTCAAATAAACAACAGCCCCGCGATGTTATTGAAGCTGGTGATATTTGTGCTGTAGTTGGTTTAAAAGATACACGTACCGGTGATACGCTTTGCGATATCAAGCAACCCATTGTCATGGAATCGATGTCCTTCCCTATACCGGTAATCGGAATAGCGGTTGAGCCAAAAACTCAAAAAGACCTTGATAAATTAGGAATGGGATTGGCCAAGCTAGCCGAAGAAGATCCCACGTTCCAAGTAAATACCGACCATGAAACCGGACAAACAGTAATTCGCGGAATGGGTGAACTTCACCTCGAAATTATTGTTGACCGCTTACGCCGTGAATTCAAAGTGGAATGTAACCAGGGAAAGCCTCAGGTTGCATACAAAGAAGCCATCAAAGGCTCAATTGAATTGCGTGAAGTGTTTAAAAAACAAACCGGTGGCCGTGGTAAATTTGCCGATATTATTGTAAAAGTAGAAGCAGCCGAAGAAGGAAAAGCCGGACTCGAATTTATCGACGCCGTTAAGGGAGGTAACATACCTCGCGAATATGTTCCTTCTGTAGAAAAAGGTTTCAAATCAGCCATGTCAAACGGTCCTTTGGCCGGTTACGAAGTCGAAGCGCTGAAAGTAACCCTTATCGATGGTTCTTTCCATCCGGTTGACTCTGACCAATTATCGTTTGAAATATGTGCCAAGCAAGCATTTAAGCATGCTGCGTCAAAAGCACAGCCCACACTAATGGAGCCTATAATGAAGGCCGAAATAGTAACTCCCGAAGAATACATGGGTGATATTATTTCAGACCTTAACCGTCGTAGAGGAACAGTAGAAGGAATGGAATCAAAAGGCGGTGCACGTGTGATCAGGGCAAAAGTGCCTTTGGCTGAGCAATTTGGCTATGTAACCGTGTTGCGTACTTTGTCTTCGGGACGCGCCACTTCATCAATGGAATTTTCGCACTATCAGGAAGTGCCTAAAAACATTGCAATTGAAGTATTGACCGAAGCAAAAGGACGAGTAGATTTAATTAATTGATACATTATAAATCATGAGTCAAAAAATCAGAATCAAGCTGAAATCTTACGATCATAACCTGGTTGATAAATCGGCTGAGAAGATTGTGAAGACTGTAAAAGCTACTGGAGCTGTTGTTAGTGGTCCAATACCGCTACCCACTCACAAAAGAGTATTTACAGTATTGCGTTCAACATTTGTGAACAAAAAATCACGCGATCAGTATCAGTTGAGCTCATACAAAAGGTTAATCGACATTTACAGCTCAACAGCGAAAACTATCGACGCTCTTATGAAACTTGAATTACCAAGTGGCGTTGAAGTAGAAATTAAAGTTTGATCATTAAAACAAGTAAAAAATGCCAGGATTAATTGGAAAAAAAATCGGAATGACATCCGTATTCAGTGTTGAGGGGAAAAACATCCCATGCACTGTGATCGAGGCTGGCCCTTGTGTGGTTACTCAGGTGAAAACCGAGGAAACCGATGGTTACTCTGCTATTCAACTCGGATACGACGAGAAGAAAGAGAAACACACTACAAAGGCTGAATTAGGGCACTTTAAAAAGGCAGGTACCAGCCCCAAGCGCCAAGTAATTGAAGTAGATTCTTTCGAAGAAGAAGTAAGCTTAGGCGATACTCTGACTGTGGACATTTTTAATGATTCACCATGGGTTACCGTTACAGGAACTTCTAAAGGAAAAGGATTTCAGGGTGTAGTAAAGCGCTACAACTTCAAAGGCGTTAACGATGCGACTCACGGTCAGCATAACCGTTTACGTGCCCCGGGTTCTCTGGGCGCATCATCATATCCGTCAAGGGTATTTAAAGGTATGCGCATGGCCGGACGTACTGGTGGAAAAACCATTACAATCGATAACCTGCAGGTATTAAAAGTAATACCTGAAAGTAATTTATTAGTAGTTAAGGGATCAGTTCCCGGTGCTAAAGGTTCATACTTAATTATTTGGAAATAATGGAAGTAAATGTAATAAATATTGAAGGAAAAGAAACCGGGAAAAAGGTTACTCTTAGTGATCTGATTTTCGGTGTGGATCCAAACGACCACGCTATTTACCTCGATGTAAAACAGTATTTAGCCAATCAGCGTCAGGGAACACATAAAGCAAAAGAACGCGCCGAAATTGCAGGAAGTACCCGTAAGATTAAAAAGCAAAAAGGTACTGGTACTGCACGTGCAGGTAGCATAAAATCACCTGTATTTCGTGGTGGTGGCCGAGTTTTTGGACCGCGCCCACGCAATTATGGATTCAAACTTAACAAAAAAGTTAAGCAGTTAGCCCGTAAATCGGCATTGACTTATAAAGCAAAAGATAACAGTATTATCGTTCTGGAAGATTTCAATTTCGAAGCTCCAAAAACAAAAGAATTTATCACAATTCAGAATAATCTGAAAATAAGCGATAAAAAGTCTCTTTTTGTTTTAACAGAAGCAAATAAAAACATATATTTGTCGTCCAGAAATTTGAACGGGGTGAAAGTTGTATTAGCCTCAGAGATAACAACATACGATATTCTTAATGCTTCTTCTATCGTTTTTCTGGAAGGATCGATAGAAAAAATTGAAGGTGTGTTTAACAATTAAATGAACTGAAATGGATATTTTGATAAAACCATTAATAACAGAAAAAATGACGGCTCAGACTGAAAAACTGAATCGTTTTGGATTTGTTGTAGACCGCCGCGCCAATAAAGATCAAATAAAAAGAGAAGTAGAGCGTCTTTACGAAGTAGAGGTAGCTACGGTTAATACTATGATTTATGGTGGAGATGCCAAAACCAGGTACAC
>SKHV01000131.1 GCA_007116765.1 Prolixibacteraceae bacterium
CATGGCTCATCGCGTTCTCGGTTGGTTCAATAGGAGGGGTTTACAATAAAATGAAAACCTTCGAAAAATGGTTTCGCAGAGTAGTTGCTGTGATATTTATTGGCGTAGGCATCTATTACATCATCATGGTTTACTTATAGGAAACAGCTTTTTTTTGTAAACATTATTCGTATTTCTACGAACAACGAGCAAGTAATAAATAATAAATAAAAAATCTAACGTGGATAAAAAAAGAGAGTTTAAAATACTGTTGTGGATAGTGGCAATATTTGCATTTGCCTTTTTTCTTCCTATCGAAAGTGAAAGGTTTACAACTGCCATTGCTGCAACTTTGGACTTGAGTAAGTGGTATGCACAGGAACATGTGATATTGTGCTTGTTACCTGCCTTTTTTATTGCCGGGGTAATTTCGGTTTTTGTGAGTCAGGGTGCCGTATTGCGCTATTTTGGAGCCAATGCAAAGAAATGGGTGGCCTATTCGGTGGCATCGGTATCGGGTACCATATTGGCGGTGTGCAGTTGTACCATTCTACCGCTGTTTTCAAGCATTCACAAGCGTGGTGCAGGCTTAGGGCCGGCCATTGCATTCCTGTATTCAGGTCCGGCCATTAACATTCTGGCCATAATACTTACAGCCCGTATCCTGGGCTTCGAAATGGGAGTGGCACGTATAATCGGTGCCGTAGTATTTGCTATTGTTATAGGTTCTATCATGTCGCTCATTTACCGTAAAGAAGAAAAAGCAAAACGCGAGGAGCAAATGAATATCCAGCTTCCGCCAGAAACACGCCCCATGTGGCAAACCTCGTTTCACTTTTTCATTTTGGTACTTATTTTGGTTTTTGCCAACTGGGGAAAACCCGGCGAAGGCGACACATCGAGCCTTTGGTTTTTCATTTGGAGCAACAAATGGTACATCACCTCTATTTTTGGTATTGGACTGATGTATTCATTAATAAAAATTCTGAAAATTACCTGGTGGTGGGTGATTTTGGCAGGCCTTGCAACCGCCGTTTCGGGCTTCATGGCATCGTATTTTATCGATAGTTCTTTGTACCCGATTATACCAATGATTGTAGCCATTACCGGCTTAAGTATTATTACCCTGCAACGCGACGATGAAAACCGGGAGTGGACACTGGTCACCTGGGATTTTGCCAAGCAAATTATGCCCATGCTGGCCATTGGTGTTGTAATTGCCGGTTTCCTGCTGGGCTCAACGCACGACGAAACCAGCATCCCGGGTATTATTCCGGGCAATTGGATTTCGGCCCTTGTTGGCGGTAATTCATTGTTCTCCAACTTTTTTGCATCCATAGTAGGTGCATTTATGTACTTTGCCACACTTACCGAAGTACCAATTGTTCAAGGTTTGGTTGCATCGGGCATGGGCAAAGGGCCAGCATTGGCATTGCTGTTGGCAGGCCCTTCGCTCTCGTTACCCAATATTTTGGTAATACGCAATGTGATGGGAACCCAAAAAACCGTGGTTTTTGTAGTGCTGGTTGTTATAATGGCCACTATTTCGGGACTGATTTACGGTTCATTGTTCTAGTTTCGAATTCTTTAAATTGGTTTAATCTAAAAATAAATAATATATGGACAGGCGAAAAGCAATGAAAATAGCAGCAGGTGCTATCGCAGGTAGCGGAGCCGGCCTGTTTGCTCTTTCAAAAGCATTCAAACCAGGGTATCCCATCGATTTGGAACCTCGGTCACTTGAATACACACATAGCGATAATGGCTGGCAGTATTCTCCTTTGAATCCAGCTGAAACCGCAAGTCTTGCATACGATCTTTACCCTAACGGAAGCTGCATGTATGCTATTTTCAGGAGTGTTATTTCCCAGTTGGCAGATAAGTTTGGCGAACCTTACGCATCGTTTCCGTATCACATGTTCAGTTATGGGCATGGTGGCATAGGCGGGTTTGGCACAGTATGCGGCGCACTGAACGGAGCCGCTGCCCTGATTGGCTTGTTTATTACCGAAAGGGCTGTTTCCGACAGGCTGATCACCGACATTTTTCAGTGGCAGGAAACAGAACCTCTACCAAAATTCAAGCCCGTTGATGCCGAATTGGAATTGCCGGCTTTTACGGCCAATTCGGTGCTGTGTCATGCTTCGAATACGAACTGGAGTAAAGATGCCGGGGTTACCATCAACAGCAAAGAGCGTAGAGAGCGTTGCAGGCGGCTTACCTGCGATGTTGCGGCCAAAACCGTTGAATCGCTCAATGCCCTTTACAACAATGACTATTTGACCAACACGCACGGAAACGAAACAGTGCAATCGTGCATGGCCTGTCATGGCGACCAGGGAAAAATGAAAAATACTGCGGGACGGATGAGCTGTAATTCATGCCATACCGAATCGGCAGGTCACAGGGTTTTCTCTGATATTCATTATAAGCTGATGAAGGAAAAATAGCAAAGGGCATTTATCAAAGGCATAAAAACTTTATCTTTGAATTTATGAACAGAAAATCAAAAACAATACTTTTAGCCTTGGGCCTTTGTTTGCCCATGATTATTTTTGCCCAAAAAATAGTTCCTGTCAGCACCACCGAAGCCAGAACGATAATTGAATCGCCCCATGGCAATGATTACGTGTTGGTCGATGGTCGCACCGTTTCGATGTACAACGAAGCGCACATTGAAGGAGCACTTCTGATAAATGCCTATTTAGACGATGCCGCCGAAAAACTCAAACCGTTGTTGGCGAAAGATACCATAATGATATACTGCACCACCAACAGCCGCACCCGGGTTTTGACCAACCACCTGAAAGAAGCTGGTTATGAAGGTACTATTATAACCGTTACCAATGGCATTAGAGCCTGGATTAAAAAAGAATATCCGGTTGTTGTATTAGAAGAACCGGTTCAATTTGAATAAAATAACAAAAAAATGAAAACAAATGCACTGGGCTTCATAGGTGGAGGCCGAATAACAAAAATTTTCTTGCAAGCATTTTTAAATGTACAGGAAGCCTTCGAATCGATAGTAGTTTTTGACACCAACCCCGAAGTTGTTTCAGCTCTTAAACAGCAATTCCCGGAAATAACAGTGGCCGATAATGTTGAACAAGTAGCCCGTCAATCGACCATTCTCATAGCATTACACCCCCCGGTAATTATGGAAACACTCGATAAAATCGCCGGTGTAATTGCGACCAATGCGCTTATAATTTCACTTGCACCTAAAATCACCATCGAAAAAATATCGATGAAGCTCAAAACCAACAACGTGGCACGCATGATACCCAATGCCACATCGTACATCAACGATGGCTACAATCCCATTGCCTATCACCCCGATATGCGCAAAACCGACAGGCAACTTATAAAAATGTTGATAAAAAAACTGGGCAAAACAATCAAGGTAAAAGAAAACAAACTCGAAGGCTATGCCATTGTATCGGCCATGTTGCCCACCTATTTCTGGTTTCAGTTCAGTGAAATAGAAAAAGTAGCACAACAATGCGGACTTACAGAAGAAGAAGCTGCGAAAACCGTAAAAGCTTCCATGAAAAAGGCCATCAGGCTTTATTTCAACCCAAGCTTAGCGCTTGATCAGGTAATGGATCTTATCCCCGTTAAACCAATTGGCGAACACGAAGCCGAAATTAAGGAAATTTACCAAACGAAGCTGATGGGGCTGTATGGGAAGATAAAAGCATAAATGGAGGCAAGCTATATCTCTAATTTACTGGGGATTATTCTTCAATATTGCCCAGTATTTTGCGGTAAATACCATCTTTAATCAGCGCTACATTAAAGTTTATAAGTAATGCCAGGTTTATGCCGGTCAGGCTCATGTAGGTCAGCACCGTTTTATGGTGTACTTTTTCGATGTCTTTAACCGATTTCAGCTCAATTAATAGTTTATCTTCCATTATTATGTCGGCTCTGAAACCAATATCAAGCTTTACATCTTCGTAATAAACAGGAATGCCTTCCTGCCTGGTAAACGGGATACCTCGCTTGGTTAATTCATATGCAAAGGCAGCTTCGTAAACACTTTCGAGCAAACCGGGACCAAGGGTAGTGTGAATTTTGTAGGCAATATCGACAGCAATTTTTGCCAATTGGTTTTCAGTCATGATTCCTGTTTTAAAGAGTTATTACCCACAATATAATATTTATACTTTAACCCCACAAAGAAACTAAGAGCACAAAGTTTTTTTCTTCGTGGATCTTAGTGGTTTGGTGGGCTTATAAACGAACTTTTTTACACAAATTAATTGTAAAATACAACCACGAAAACGAAGAGCACAAAGTATCTTTCTTTGTGGCCTTTTGTGGTTTGGTGGGGCATTATTTTAATACTTGCCGTGGGCTAATCGGCATAAAAAAAGCTGCCTTTTCAGACAGCTTTGTATTGAGTTGAGTTATTTATCACATCATTTCTTTCATTGCTTTGTAGGCTTTATCGCCATAAACCACACTTGGTCCACCGCCCATAACAACAGCAACGCCAATTGTTTCGACAATTTCCTGCTGAGTAGCTCCATTTTCTAATGCATCTTTCACATGGCAAGCGATGCAACCCTCACAGCGAATAGTAATTGCAATTCCAAGGGCAATCAATTCTTTCTGTTTTGGGTCAAGTGCGCCTTTTTCACCGGCTGCCTGGTGCATCGTGCCAAATCCCTGTGCAATTCCGGGATACTCCTTTGAAAGTGTTCCTACAAAATCAAAAACTGCTTTAGCTTTATCTGTCCATTCACCCATAATTGAAAAATTTAAATGGTTAAAATTAAATTTATTGTTTATTCAAGTTTAAAAATCATTTTACTTAAAAACATGGCAAGTATTGGTTTTGTTGTTGATTTTGATGTACGTTATACAATTTTAACATCCTTTTTAAAAATTGTATTTCAATTTCAAATACAGCATATCATTATCATCGTACTGGCCAAAGCGGCCTTCGTTGCCAACAAATAAATTAGCGCCTGCCATCAATTCAAAGCCATCGGCTAACGAGTAGCTTACTTTGGGGCGAATAAGCGCATCACCATTATTAAGCCCAATGTAGGAGAACAACTCAAGCCAAAGTTTTTCTCGTAAAAAATCTTTCTTTGCCAAAAACGTCATCGTGTTTTCAAACTCATTATTATTTATGGCATCGTCGTAATCGAGAATGTATTCTTGTATGAACTGAGCACTCAGGCGCACTCCTCCAAGAATGTAATCGAGACCGGCCATATAGTGCAAGTTGTCTTTCTCAACCTTTGAACCTGTCGCCATTGGGTTGGCAGTTTGAAAATGACGGCCGGTATAGTATGCACCTTCGCCACGAAAAACCAATCCACCCAGGGGAAGGCTAAAGCTACCACCACCCATGCTTACCCGCTGATATTCGGGCCTCACCGTAAGTCCGGTGAGCTGCTGTGTTTGCATGTCCATTTGTCGGGTTACAAACATCGACGGGTCGTCGTAAAAAAAGTGACCGCCAACCAATTCAAAATCAAAGGCACTGCCCATCATCGAATAACGCAGATATACTTCGCTGTTTTCGAGCGACGGTTTTATTTCTGAAGTCGAATAATCCCACGCGGGTTCCATAGGAAATGGCATTTTTGGTGCCCATATTGAACCTTGTTCGGGCATTTGCGTGGGAGTAAAAACCGGAGTCCATACGGCCTCAATACTGTGTGCCCCGGTAAAATAATTAAGTTTCACTGCGGTTATACCAGTTCGTATTTCATCAAAATCGGGCAAAAGAAATTCGCGTAAGTCTTTGGGCGAAA
>SKHV01000212.1 GCA_007116765.1 Prolixibacteraceae bacterium
AATAAACAATTTGTGAGTGACGAAGACGGAGCTTTTTCCGATTGGATTGAGCTTTACAACAACAGCAACGAAGCTGTAGACCTTGAAGGGTATGGACTTTCCGACGACATTTCATCTCCCTTCAAATGGATTTTTCCTGAAATCGAAATCGAGGCAAATGATTATCTTCTGATTTGGGCATCGGGGAAAGATAAAAAATACACGGGCGAGCGTGAAGTGAATGGCATCTACAGGTACTATTATCCAAACATTTCAGGATCGAGTGTCGACGATTTAATTAACTCACCTCAATTTCCCAACCACCCTCAAACAATAGAAATAATTAGATCGCATTTTGAAGCGCCCACAAATGTAGCCGATAATTACGGCCAACATATGTTTACATGGATTGAAGCCCCAATGACCGGAGAATATATTTTTTGGATAGCCGGCGACGACAACAGCCGACTATACATCAGCACCGACGAAACCTCTGAAAATACAGAACTCATAGCCGAAGTTCCGGGCTGGACCAATGCACGCGAATGGAATAAATACCCTGAACAAGAATCGAAACCCATTTATCTCGAAAAAGGGAAACGCTACTACCTTTCTGCTTTAATGAAAGAAGCTACAGGCGGCGACAACCTGAGCGTGCGATGGATCTTCCCCGATAATACCATTGACGAGCCACTTTCGGCCAAATATTGTTACCTTGAAGTAAATAACCTGCATACAAACTTTCGTATTTCAGGCGAGGGTGAAAAAGTAATCCTTACAAATCCGGCAGGAGCAACGATCGACAGTATGCCAAAAACTGTTCTTCCTCCCAATATTTCGTTGGGGCGTATTCACGGTGAATTTTCAAAGTGGGTGTATTTTGAAAGACCAACTCCGGGTAAGAAAAACAGCACTCCATATTATACCCAAATACTCGAAGAACCTGTAATCACAAAAGAAAGCGCAGTGTATAGCAGCTCGTCGAAACTGGTAAGTATCAGTGCACCCGGGGGCGATATTTTTTACACCACGAACGGAAGCATGCCTTCGAGCACAAACGGGATCCGCTACACTTCGCCATTTACTATCCATAATTCGTCGCTGATACGTGCCATAGCAGTTGATCCCAATAAAATAAACAGTCAGGTGACAGCCGCTTCGTTCATAAAAACTTCGTCGTACTCCCAAAATTTCAAGTCCGAAATTCCCATAATGGTTATTCAGCATTTTGACCAAACAATTACCGACTATAACGAAGCCGATGCTTACATGACGCTCATTGACTGCGATGTAAACCAGGTCGCCGACATCAATTCGAACAATTACCTGCAAAGCCGAATAAAAATCAACTATAGAGGCTCAAGCTCCCTTTCATTCCCCAAAAAAGGATATGGTTTTCATTTAATTGATGAAGCCGGGCATAAGCGAAAAGAATCGCTACTGGGAATGCCCGAAGAACACAACTGGATACTGCACGGCCCCTACTCCGACAAAACCCTAATGCGAAACGAACTGTCGTACCACATGAGCGAAGAAACCGGACATTATGCACCTCGCACTCGCTTTGTGGAGCTGTTTATGCACAGCGGAAATCAACCGCTAAGCGAAGCGCAAAACCACGGCATTTATTTATTGGTTGAACGCATTAAAATAGCCGATGGAAGACTCGACCTTAATGGTGTGGATGTGCACCACGACGAACACCCTTCAATAACAGGAGGCTACATTTTTAAAAACGACAGATTAAACGAGGGTGAAAAAGGATTTAGAACAAGCCGCGGAAGCCGATTTGCATTTGTGCGCCCTAACGAACAATCTATAACTCCGGCACAAAGCGATTACCTTGTCCAATATATCGATTCTCTGGAAACAGCACTTAGGCTTATTTCTTTAGAAAATGAAGAAAAAAGCTATACCAAATACATCGATACTCAGTCGTTTATCGATCTACATATTGTGACCGAAGTGTGCAAAGAAATTGACGGATACAGACTAAGCACTTTTCTACATAAAGACAGGGGTGGAAAAATTAAAATGGGCCCTGTATGGGATTTTAATCTTTCACTAGGAAATGCAAACTACTTAGAAGGATGGGTTGCCACCGGGTGGTATTACCCCTTAATCAGCACCTCTGAATACATATTTGGTTGGTACAACTACCTCTTTTCCGACGAAGCTTTCGACCGTGCCTACAAAACCCGCTACCGGGTGCTCAGGCAGGGAGCCTTATCCACTCAACGCTTGAGCGATAAAATAATTCAGAATGTCGAGCTTCTGACACAAGCACAACAACGCGACCAAAAAAAATGGAACACCATTGGCACACATGTGTGGCCCAATTGGTACGTAGGCTCTAGCTATGAGGGCGAAATCAACTTCATGCTCAACTGGCTCGATAAACGACTGAAATGGACCGACCAGCAACTTGGCGAAAGCTACAATTTACTGCACTACTGGAATTTCGACAACACCGAAGTTTATGAGAAAGCTTTTTTCACCACCGACGAGGCAAGCATGAGTATAACTCCCGGGGCAAACACCGAGATAACAAGAGATAATTCCATGCATTTTAAAGGTGGCAACTCACGACTTTTTAGTCAAAGCGATTCTCACCTAAGACTAAATAACCCCATTGGCTCAACAATAAGCTTCAACATACCAAGCACGGGCTATGAAAACACAGCATTTTCATTTGAAGCCTTACGTTCAACCAATGGAGCAAACACACTATATATTGAATACAGCATCGACGGCTTACTTTACATACCGCTCGACACCGTTTATCTGACTACAGTGCCCATTTTTTATACTCAGGGCTTTTCGCATCTCGAAGGCACCAGTGACAATCCTTATCTTTCGGTGAGAATAAGCATCGACAACCAAGAACTCAGGCTTGGCGGCGACAGAGGCAATGTACGCATCGACAATGTAACGCTCGACGGCGATGCCTTGCCCGGCACCAATTTGCCTCCTTTACAAGTGGCTGATTTGCCAGAGGTTCTTGAAGTCACCAAAGGAGAAACACTAAGCATAAACCTCGACAATTATTTTTCGGATCCCGAAAACGATGAAATCACCTATCACATTGAACCCGAAAATTCAACGATTTTTGGAGCAAGTGCCTATCAGTCCGAGTTGCTTATCGATGCATTCAACACCGGCAACGGACACCTTACCCTTTCTGTTTCTGACAATTACAACCCTGCATTTGAAATCCCCTTGAGGGTTTTAGTTTATCCCGAGCCTGTTGAACTTGCATACTCCGATTATACATTCAATACCTGGTCAATGCAATCGCCTGCAGGAACTTTTCCCGATCACATGGTATTCCTTCAATCTGAAACCGCCGACCCCGGAATAAAAACGCCCTTGCAATATGCCTACCACATACCTGACACCGATTATGCCGAAAGCGATGCCGGAAACATTGGTTTTCCTTACCGAAACAACAGCCGAACCCGCATTAACGGATTAGGACCTGCCGGGTTCATGTTTGTAAACACCGGCCGCGACAGAGACTTAGGTGCTGCGCTAGTAAGCATAAACACCCTTGGATGCGATGAAGTGTTTATCAACTGGGAGTCTTCAACTATGAAGGCAAACTCACGCGAATATGCAATCCGTCCACAATATCGCATTGGACTAAAAGGCGAATGGATGAACTTTTACGACAATGAAGGCATTTTACTTGAGTATAGAAGGAGCCACTATGAAATGATGAAAGAGCAATTCAGCGGCATGAAGTTGCCTGAAGAAGCAATAAACCGAGAGCTGGTACAAATTGCCTGGCGTTACTACTACACCGGCAGAAGAAATAATTTAGAAACCGGCGCCCGCGATTATTTGGCTCTACACCATATATCTATCCGCAATGAAGAATTCAATCAACTTACAGATTACAGTAATCCTAATGAGCCTGTAATCTATTATTTTGATTACAAAGAAAGATCCCTGTATTTAAACAGAACCTATTCGGGAAACATTTTCAACGCCTTAGGCCAAAAAGTGGGCAGTTTTCATGAAGCAAAAAATATCGATTTATCTCACCTCCGATCGGGAATGTATTTATGCATGCCTGAAAAAGAAAAAGGTTTCAGATTTTTAGTGTACTAAGCTTTAATCGTGAATTTCAATTGAGAATTCTGCACAAAAATCAGTATTTCCTGCCAATGAAACAACCCCTTCCTTTTGCTCAAAATTGTGTTCTGTTAGCTCATTGTCGGTTACACCAAGCCAAGGTTCAATACAAACAAAGGGCGCACCGGGTTTCGACCATAACCCCAGATATTCAAAATCGTGAAAGCGCACAACAACCTCAGCCGCATTGAGCATGCTTTTTAATCTTACCTTTCTTGATTTCAGATTCTTAAAGATTAAAGCATCCTCATCAAAAATATTGTTGGTAAGCGGTAATTTCCGGGCGTTATCGAGCACCTTCTTTGTTTTGTTAGTGAGTAAGCCCTGGGCATTGAGTACCCAAGTTGGGGCATTCTCTTTTTCTTCAAATTCAATGTAATAATCAGTCAAGCGCTCACCATCTAGAAAGGGGCATTTAAATGCAGGATGCCCGCCCAATGAAAAAAGCATATGCTCATTCCCGGTATTCCTTACGTTATGTATTACCCTAATTCTGTTTTCTTCAAGCTTATACAAAACTGAAAACTCGAATTTGAAAGGATACATTTTGAGTGTTTCATCGTTGAACTTGTATGTAAACTCAAGCGTATTGCGCTGGCTAACATCTGCTTTAAGCTGGTTATTGTGCCTAATAAATCCGTGTTTAGGCAAGTAGTATTCCATGCCTGAATAAAGATATTTATTGTCTTTAAGCGAACCAATTATGGGAAATAAAACGGGTGCAGTACTGCCCCATATTTCTTCATTACCTTCCCACATGTATTCCCGTCTGGTTTTCTTCGATACTATGCTGCATAATTCAGCACCTGTGTGGTTTATTCCAACCTTTAATTCTGAATTTTCAATGTAATGAACCATGATTTTACTATTTAAACGAATCAACAAACTTATTATACAAAGAAACTAAAAATATCATGTAGTTTAGAATGACAAAAACGAACACTTATAACTTTTCGCTTATTTCCGGATTTGAAGGGTATTTGCGAACAAAGACAAATAACTTCAATTTTGCTATATTTGTAGAACACGAAAACAATGCAAACAAATTTAAAGCACATTAGTTATGAAGCCAGTAGTTAGTATTATCATGGGCAGCACCAGTGATATGCCCGTTATGGAGAAAGCCGCAAAAATTCTCGATGAATTGGAAATACCTTTCGAAATCAATGCCTTATCGGCTCACCGTACACCGGCCGAAGTTGAAAAATTTGCAAAAGGAGCCAATGAACGTGGTATAAAAGTGATTATAGCCGCAGCGGGAATGGCCGCTCATTTACCGGGAGTAATTGCTTCAATGACTACCTTACCAATTATTGGTGTGCCAATTAAAGCAAGCCTCGACGGGCTTGATGCTCTATTGGCTATTGTTCAAATGCCTCCCGGAATTCCGGTTGCTACTGTTGGTATTAACGGAGCTATGAATGCCGGTATTTTGGCTGCCCAAATGCTAGCCGTTGGCGATGAAACTGTGGCAGAAAAACTAACAAAATATAAAGAAAGCCTTAAAAATAAGATAGTAGAGGCCAATAAAGAACTTGCGGAAATTAAGTTTAAGTTTAAAACCAATTAAGTTTCCGGGTCAAAGAAAAAATTACTATTTTGATAGCCAATTAGGTGTACTTTTTAAAGTACACCTTTTTTTTGGATTTGAAAAACCGAACAGCGTGAAAAAATTTAAAATAATCTTAATAATAACCTTGCTTTCTAGCGTGTTTTCAGCTTATTCGCGGAGCAATGTTTTCCCTACCGGGAGCAAGCCGGCTGCAATGGGCAATGCCTTTATCAGCCAATACAATCCCTTTGCGGCATATCATAATCAGGCAGGTCTTGCAGGCATCGAAAAAACATCGGTTTCACTTTTTTATGAAAACAGGTTTTTTTCGCCAAATGTATCTTTGTCGCACATGGCCAGCCGTGCCCTTGTTGCCACTTTTCCAACAGGCCCCGGCACTTTTGCCTTGCAGTACAATGCTTTTGGGCCGCCTCAATGGGCCGAAAGCAATGCAGGCATTTCATACGCCATGTTTTTGTCCGATAAACTCTCGGCAGGAATTCAGCTTAATTATTTTGCTTCGCGACTGCCCGAAGTAAATGCATGGGCAATGACTGCCGGCTTTGAAGCGGGTTTTATTTATCAAGTTTCTGAAAAAACCTTTGCAGGTTTACACGTGGCCAATCCGTATACACCTGAAATCAACACACTTTCGTACCGAGAGACAATACCTTGGAGAATCAGAGCAGGCGGACATACACGCTTCAATGAAGATTTTATGTTTTCATACGAAATTGAGAAAATGGAAGGTTATCGCAGTATGCTAAAATTGGGTGGAGAATGGAAAGCTGCCAATAATTTCTTTTTGCGTGGAGGCTTAAATACTTCGCCTGCCAGAGTTTTTGCCGGATTCGGTTACGAAGCAGGTTTTGTGACAATAGACCTCTCATTCAGCAATCATTACATTTTGGGTTATGTGCCCTCTGCTTCGGTAATATTTTATTTGTAAGCCCCCATTTTAATGAAGAACTTGACACCACCCCTCGCAAGCCTTCTGCTTTTGGCTTTTATCTTCCCGGTATTTTCGCAGGAGCAGCAACCCTCGGGTCAAAGTATTATTGAAACCATTGCCGAATCGTATGCCGATATAGCCGACGAATCAACCGACCTCACTCCCATATTGGAAGAATTAGAGCGCTACCTTGAATCGCCTTTCAATATAAACACCGCCACACGTGAAGAGCTTGAAAGACTTCATTTTCTCAATAATTTTCAAATTGAAAACCTGCTTCGTTATCGCCGTGAGTTTGGACAAATTTATAGCGTTTATGAACTACAAGTAATAGAAGGTTTTAATGTGCAAGAATCCGATTTATTGTCCGCTTTTGTTGTATTTGAGCCGCCCGAAACTGAGCGTCGTACCTATTGGCGCCAGAACCTGAATTTCAGATACGGGCAAAACCTTGAAAAAGCGGCAGCTTACAAAGAAAACGACGAAGGGCAAACGGCCTATGCCGGAAATCCGCAAAACCTGCTATTACGATACAGGGTTGAAAAAGGCAATAAGTTTAGTGCCGGCTTTACAGCCCAAAACAATGCAGGTGAAGAGTTTTTCACAGGCAGTAATCCTTACGGTTTCGATTTTTATTCGGGCTTTGTAGGTTTTGGTGGAAAAAAAATAGTGCGGCAGGTTTACCTGGGCGACTATCATGTGCGGATAGGTCAGGGGCTTACCTTGTGGTCGGGTTTTGGTAAGCGCAAAAGCAGCGAAGGCATAAACATAAGGCCCACCGGACAGGGTTTACGGCCCTATACTTCAACCGACGAAAATAATTTTCTGCGTGGGGTGGCATCGCATTTAAGTTGGAACAAATTCAATCTAATTGTGTATTATTCGAACTTAAATGTTGATGCAACTGTGGCCGAAACCGACGACGAAGGGAATCCGTTGCGTGTTTCGGCATTGCAAAGCAGCGGTTACCACCGTACGGCAAGCGAAATAGCCAATAAACGCTCATTAAATGTTCAAACTGTGGGAACTTCACTCAGGTTTACACACAACCGGCTAGCTATTGGGCTAAACGGAACTTACCGGCTTTTTGGTGCCGAAGTTCAACCCTCGGGGCAACTTTATAATATGCATAATTTCAGGGGCGATGAAAACTACAACTTAAGTGCCGATGCAGTCTGGTTTTTCAACCGGATTAACTTTTTTGGTGAAGCAGCCATAAGCCAATCGGGTGGCACAGCCTTAATAGCCGGAATGGAAAGCCAACCTGCTAACGAGGTTTCAATTAGCATGATTTACCGGGATTATGCCCATAATTATCACTCAATAAGCGGAACCGCATTTGGTGAATGGAGCGGGGTGCGCAACGAAAGGGGACTTTATACCGGCATATCGCTATACCCTTTTCCGAAATTCAAATTTTCGGGCTATGTAGATGCATACGAGTCGCACTGGCTGCGGTTTAACTCTTCGGGACCGGTGCGTGGTACCGACTACATGCTGCAAAGCGATTATTCACCCCTCAGCTACCTCGATTTCTACGTACGGGTTAAATACGAAACCAACAGCGAACGCTCTTCGGAGCGTCTACCTATTAGGCAGGATACCGACCGCACAGTTTCAAGAGTACGTCTTCACGCTAGCTGGGAAAAAAGCTCCACAATCGGATTTAGGTTTAGAGCCGAGTGGTCGGGTTACCAAAAAGAAGAAACCGTTGATACGGGCTGGCTTCTTTTTGCCGATGTACTTACACAGCCAACTCCAAAACTAAGAGCCATAGCCCGCCTTGCATGGTTCAATACCGACAGTTACAACAGTCGCATTTATGCTTATGAAAACGATGTGCTTCAATATTTCTATATACCGGCCTTTTATTCTCAAGGACTGCGATACTACCTCAATATGAACTATGAGATTGCTAGCAACCTGAAAGTTTATCTAAAACTCGGACAGTCGGTTTATCTCAACGAAGATTTCACCATCGGGTCGGGGCATACTGCCATTGAAGGCAACAAACGAACAGATTTGCGGGTACATTTAAGGTATCGATTTTAATTTCGGACTTCGGCTCATTTTCTTAAATTTGCAATTCATTTAAAAACCGAAAATATGGTCAACTTTGACGACATACGCCCTTACCACGATTCTGAAGTTAATGATGCATTGAAAAGCCTTGTTGCTGACCCAATGTTTGTAAAAATACTGTCCGCTTTAATTCCGCAAGAGGAAGCCAAAAAGCAAATTCTGGATTCAATGGGTAAAATGAGTACAGTTGACGACTTTCAGGCTCATATAGTATACCCCCTATTACAAAAAATTGAAAAAGAAACAACACAGGGCATTAGCTATAGCACCATGGAACAGTTTTGCCCCAACGAGCGCTACTTGTTTATATCGAATCATCGCGACATAATACTTGATGCTGCTTTTTTGAATGCCGTAATGCACAAGCATGGGTTCAAAAAAACCGACATTGCCATTGGAGACAACTTGCTTGCTTACGACTGGATTAAAACGCTGGCACGAATAAACCGTGCTTTTATAGTGAAACGTAGTCTGGGTATCAGGGAGCAGTTGCAGTCATCACATAACCTTTCGGCTTATATTCGTTATGCCCTTAGCGAAAAAAACGAGTCGGTATGGATAGCCCAGCGCGAAGGACGCACAAAAGACGGCAACGACCAAACACAAGCTGCCTTATTGAAAATGATAAACATGAGCAACAAAAAAAGTTTGCTTGAAGGTTTCAAAGAACTGAATATAGTACCAATGGCTATTTCGTATGAAATTGAACCTTGCGGAATATCAAAAGTTGAAGAGCTGCTCAAACGTAAACACGACAGCAATTTTGCCAAAACGCAGCAAGACGACATCCAAAGTATGGCCGGAGGGGTAATGCAGCCCAAAGGACGTGTTCATTTTGGATTTGGGAATCCGCTGAACATCCGTATTGAAGAGCTTACGGCCAATAAAAATAACAACGAAGCAATTCAAAGTATTGTGGAGTTTATTAACCGTCGGATATATGCGAACTACAAACTTTGGCCCAATAATTACATAGCTGCCGATTTGTTATCGAACACCAATAATTACAAAGGAAATTACTCCAAAGACGAAAAATTTGAATTTGAAAACCGCATGAAAATTGAACTAAAAACGCTTCCATTTGACCTAGCCGAATCGCGCAATATGTACCTTTCGATGTATGCAAACCCAATAATCAATTACGAAAAGCACTTTGGGAATGTATAATAACATCAGCACCATTATTTGGGACTGGAACGGAACCTTGCTAAACGACAAGCAAGTATCGATTGATGCGGTGAATGTTTTGCTGAAGAAACGAAAAATACCCATAATTACTGAAGAAAAGTATCTTGATTCTTTCGGCTTTCCGGTAAAAGATTATTATGAACGTATTGGGTTCGATTTTTCCATAGAACCTTTCGAAGTACCTGCCTTTGAATTTATTGAAACCTATTATTCAAGTATAAAGAATGCTGAACTACACATCAACTCAATCAATGCCCTGAATATTTTTGCAAAATTGGGGTACAAGCAATTCATTTTATCGGCAGCTGAACACAATAAATTAGTAAAACTTCTGACTTCTTTTGGCATAGAAAGATATTTTGAATCAATTGCAGGGTTAAAGCACGATTATGGGACCTCAAAAATTGAAATGGGGAGAGCCCTACTGGATAATTATCAAATTAAGGCCGGCAATGCATGCCTCATAGGTGATACCGACCACGATTATGAAGTTGCCGAAGCTTTAGGATGTAGGTGTATATTAATTGCCAACGGCCATCAGCCTAAAAGTAAGCTACAGCAAAGCGGATGTTTGGTGATAGATGATATTGAACAGCTCATAAAAATGTTCAACACAATTAAAATCGATAAGCCATAAGCACTCCTACCATAAAATTTAAGTCATCCTGAATTAAATCGAACTGAACTACAGGGCCAAGCAGTAAGTTATTCTTAAGTTCAAGCTTATAATTTGCCTCAAAACCCACTGAATATAAGTATTGATAACTGTTACGAACTTTTTTCATGTGCAAACCGGGTTTAACTACAACAAACATACCGTCAAAAACACGAAGACGCGCATCGATAGTAAATGTGTTGTTTATTTGCTTGTTGTACATTGTACCCACACCTAAGCCCAAACCAAAAAAAGGAGTTAAATATTTAGTGTAATAAACTTGCAATTGAGGCGAAAATGTGTTTTCATATCTCAAGTAAGAAGCATTTAAGGCATAACCAATTTCCTTATCGGTATCCTTATAACTTTGAAAGTAATTTGTACGTTTAATCCCTCGATGTCCGTATAAACTCAATGAAATAAACAAAAGGAAGAATGCGAATATTATAAACTTCAATTTCATTTTACTAATTCAAACAAACAGCTTTATAATTACTATTTATCACTATTAAGTTTAAAACTCAACGCTTACGTAAATCCTTTACCAAAAGTTGTAATGAAGTTCGCCCTCTGAACACATTTTCGTTAATTGAATAACAAATATCAAATGGCAAACCCGACTCAATTATTGGGAATTTATCGGCAAGTGAAAAGGCTATGCCCGAAAAACGCTTCGATGAACCAGTAGGTTCAACCAAATCAAGTTTAATGTGATCGGCGGTACGGCCAACCAATCGGCTTGTTCCTGCATCTAATACATCTTCGGTAACAAAAACGGGAGTCATGTTGTGTGGCCCAAAAGGTTCAAACTGCTTTAACACGCGCACAAATTTAGGTGTAATATCAGTAAGCTGAAGCTTAGAATCGACATCGACCGTTTGTATAAGCTGGCTTTTAGTTATTGTTTTAGTTACAAATTCATCAAAACGTTCCATAAACTTTCTGATGTTTTCAATTTTCATGGTAAGTCCTGCTGCATACATGTGGCCTCCGTATGACTCAAGCAAATCGCTGCAATAATCAATAGCCTCGTAAAGGTCGAACCCGGTAACCGATCGGGCGGAACCGGTGGCCATACCATTTGATTCAGTCAAAACCACGGTTGGACGGTAGAAAACATCGGTTAAGCGCGAGGCAACAATACCCACCACCCCTTTATGCCAATCACGATTATAAATCACAGTCGACTTTTTTTCCATCAACTCAGGGCTGTTTGAAATAAGTTCGGTAGCCTCAAAAGTAATGTCTCGGTCAAGCGTTTTCCGTATTTCATTAAACGAGTTAATTTCTTCGCCCATTTTGCCTGCCAGGCCTTCATCTTCAGAAATGAGAAGTTCAACCGATTTTTTACCATGTTCAATTCTACCGGCAGCATTTAATCTGGGGCCAATTTTAAACACGATATCGTTAATTGTAATTTCGGTGTCTGTAATACCTGTATTTCTAATTAGAGTTTTTAAACCCATATTGGGGTTCGAATTCAATTTTTTTAGACCATAATAAGCCAACACTCTGTTTTCTCCAATAACAGGTACAATATCGGAGGCTATACTCACTACAACAAGGTCAAGCAAATCATACAACTTAGGTATAGGCTCATTGTACTTCATACAGTAGGCCATTAAGTATTTAAAGCCTACCCCACAGCCCGATAATTCTTTGAAAGGATAATTGCAATCAGCTTGTTTAGGATCCAAAACAGCCACTGCATCGGGTATACGGTCGCCGGGATTATGGTGGTCGCAAATAATATAATCGAGGTGTCTTGTGCGAGCGTATGCAATTTTCTCAACAGCTTTTATACCACAGTCAATTACAATTACCAGCTTGAAACCATTGTCGGCCGCATATTCGACCGATTTGGGAGAAATGCCGTAACCCTCAGAATAGCGGTCGGGAATATAATACTCTAAATCTTTTATTTTATCTTTCAGGAAAAGGTACAACAAAGAAACCGATGTAGTTCCGTCTACATCGTAATCACCGTAAATGAGCACTTTTTCTTGTCGTTCAATTGCCTGATGCAGCCTATCAACAGCCTTATCCATATCCTTCATCAAGAATGGGTCGTGTAAATCGGATAGTCGCGGACGAAAAAAAGCTCTGGCTTCTTCGTAAGTTCGTATATCGCGTTGTACCAAAAGGTTTGCTATAACCATTTCGACATTCAACTGTGCCGACAAGTGCTTTACATCATTCGGATCACCGGGTTGTTTTATTTTCCAAACCTTATCACTGTTCATCGTCTATGTATTGCACTGTAAAAGTCTCAAAGATAATAAAACCCACCTCAACAAAAAACAATTTAAGATACATGCTTGAAACTTTTAGCAAGCAATATCTTAATATTCTTAATCACAAATACATATATTTAAAAACATGTTCCCGGAAAATCAATTTAACTCAAATGAGAACCATGCATAAGACTATAATATATGCTTTAATATTAAAACACTTAACAAAACATAAATAAATTACGTTTTCGTAAAAGCGCATTCAGTTTTCATAAGAATAAATGAACAAAATACATTTCTAACCTATAATAAATACATTTCACCCTTACACGTTTACTCTTTAGTGCTTACTTTTGGGTACTATTAGAAACCTGATTTCAATCTACTACTATGAAACAAATTGTCATTTTTGCCCTAATCATTTTTGTTGCAACAGGCATTTATGCCGAAAACCCCGGTAGTTTTGCCATGCAAAACATTTACAGCAGGAATACCACGAGCCTTAACGGCAGCTGGCAGTCCATAATCGACCCCACCAATAACGGCGAATGGCGCCAGGTGTGGAAAGAACCGGTAATTGAAAATAATCATCAGTTTTTTGAATACTCCTTCGATGGAGGGCCAACCCTCAATGTACCCGGCGATTTCAACTCTCAATTACCCGAACTGAAGTTTTACGAAAGCACCATTTGGTACCGCCGGCACTTCAACCTTGAACCCGAAACAGGCAAACGCTACTTTCTGCATTTTGGGGCAGTAAACTACAAAGCCAAAGTTTACCTCAACGAAGAAGAAATTGGCACGCACGAAGGCGGCTTCACCCCGTTTCAGTTTGAAATAAGCAACAAAGTGAAACCCGGACAAAACACCATTGTGGTATGGGTAAACAACCGCCGGAGCAAAGACGGGGTGCCTGCCGAAGGCTACGACTGGCTCAACTACGGCGGCATTACCCGCGATGTGCACCTTGTCACTACCAATCAAACTTATATCGACGATTATTTCATTCAACTAAAAAAAGGGTCGAAAAATGAGGTGGACGGTTGGATTAAACTCAACGGACAACAAAAAAGCCAAACCATAAAAATCAGCATCCCTGAGCTGAACAGGGAATTAAGCGTTCGTACAAACCCTGACGGACATGCCAAGGTGAATTTTGCTGCCGATTTTGATTTATGGACACCCGAAAACCCGAAATTATACGAAGTAATCATCGAAGCTGAAAGCGATAAAATTACCGACCGCATTGGTTTTAGGAGTATTGAAGTGGATGGCACGCAAGTACTGCTCAACGGCGAAGCCATTTTCATGAAAGCCATAAACATACACGAGGAAAACCCGTTTACCGAAGCACGTGCCGCAAGTGTGGCCGACAACAAAATACTGCTCGACTGGGCAAAGGAACTGGGCTGCAACATGGTGCGCCTGTCGCACTACCCGCACAACGAAATGATGGTGCGCATGGCCGAAGAAATGGGCTTAATGGTTTGGAGCGAAATTCCTGTTTACCAGCACATCAACTTCGAAAACCCGCAAACGGTAGAGCTGATGAACCACATGCTCAGGGAAATGATACACCGCGACAAAAACCGTTGTGCAGTTGTTATCTGGTCGGTTTCGAACGAGACCTATTCGTCGCCGGCACGCGACAAGGCCAACATCGGCATGGCCAACATATGCCGCGAAATGGACCCTGCCCGCCTGGTATCCAAAGCCTTCAGTAACCAGAGCTACCGCAACAACACCTTCGATGTGTGGGACACACTCACCTGCCATTTCGATGTTCTTTCAATAAACGAATACATAGGCTGGTACATTCCGTGGCAAGGCGAACCTTCCGACATTAAATGGAATTTCGTGTGCGAGAAACCTCTGTTTATTTCAGAATTTGGTGGTGAGTCACATTACGGGAGCAATCATGGTCCCAAGCACATGGCAGCCTATTGGAGCGACGAATACCTTGAAAACATTTACAAAAACCAGGTGAAAATGTTCGATGCCACACCCAATCTGGTGGGGGTTTGCCCCTGGCTGCTGGTCGATTACCGTTCAACCAGCCGTCTGCACCCCGTTTACCAAAGCGGATGGAACCGCAAGGGCCTGATTTCAGACAAAGGGATGAAAAAGAAAGCCTGGCATATAATGCATGATTATTTTATGCGCAAATAAAGCGCCTATCAACCATCGAAAAGAGAATACATACAAGCATCGAATCTTTTTTGTTAGATTTGTGAAACTAACTTGAAAACATAATACAAATGAGACAAACCTTACTGTTACTATTAATCTCATTCACCCTTAGCACAGTGAATGCACAACAAAACGAATGGAAGAATCTCGAAATAGTTGAAGTTGGAACTGAGCCCAAACGGGCCGATTTTATGTATTTCGACACCCGCGAAAAAGCACTTCAAAATAACATAAAACAGTCCGATTTCTATCAATCGCTGAACGGGAGCTGGTATTTTAACTGGAGCCGCAAACCGGCACAACGTCCGGCCGGATTTTTTAAACCCGCTTATGATTATTCCAAATGGGACAAAATAAAAGTCCCGGCCAATTGGGAAATGGAAGGTTACGGAGTGCCTTATTATGTAAACATTGGATACCCGTTCCCCAAAGATGCTCCCAATGTTCCCGAGGATTACAACCCCGTAGGCTCGTACATCAAAGAATTTTCGATACCCGAAAGTTGGACCGAAAAAGAAGTATTCGTGCATTTTGCCGGGGTTAGCTCAGCTTATTATGTTTGGATAAACGGTAAGTACCTGGGCTACAACGAAGACACCAAAACCGGGGCAGAATTCAACATTACCCCACACCTGAAAAGTGGCAAGAACACGCTGGCGGTTGAAGTATATCGCTGGTGCAGCGGCAGCTACCTCGAAGACCAGGACTTTTGGCGACTGAGCGGCATTGAGCGCGATGTGTTTGTTTATGCAGCAAACCCGGTCGCCATTCGCGATATAAACATTACAGCCGGGCTGGATGAAAACTATCAACACGGAAAACTCAATATAGACCTGCTGTTGAACAAGTTTAACCGTAGGGCACAAAAAGCGAGTGTGAAGGTTGAATTAATTAACCGTGCCGATAATTCAACGGTGTTCCAAAGCGCACAGGAAGTTGATTTTGGCCGCAGAACCGAAACCAAACTGAATATTCAACAAAGCATAGAAAACCCGCTATTGTGGAGTGCCGAAACTCCCAATTTATACGATTTACTGATTGAAGTATCAGCTCCCGGCATGCAAAGCCAGTACATTTCGCAACGGGTGGGCTTCCGCACGGTAGAAATCAAAGGAGGACAACTGTTGGTGAACGGGCAAGCAATTCTGCTGAAAGGAGTTAACCGCCACGACCACAACCACATTACCGGGCATGTAATATCGCGCGAAAACATGCTACGCGACATTGAGTTAATGAAACAATTCAACATCAATGCCGTGCGCAGCAGTCACTACCCCAACAACATGCTCTGGTACGAACTGTGCAACGAACACGGCCTTTATGTAATTGATGAGGCCAACATTGAAGCACACGGCTACCTGGAATACACTCCAACACCCGAATATTTCAACAAAGGCACATCGATAGTTGCCACACAACCCGAGTGGGTTCCGGCACTGATGCAAAGAGTGCAAAACATGGTAAAACGCTCGCGCAACAACCCAAGTATCATTATTTGGTCATTGGGCAACGAAACCGGCACCGGCCCCAATTACGACAAAATGTACCAATGGATAAAGGATGCCGATTCAACACGACCGGTACAAAACGAACCTAGCTACCGCGAACCGAATACCGATATAGTGGTGCCTATGTACTATACAGTTGGGCAATTGAAGCATTATGTAACTACCAACCCGACACGGCCGCTCATTATGTGCGAATACAGCCACTCGATGAACAACAGCACCGGCAACTTGCAGGATTACTGGGACGTGATTAAATCGCACCCACAATTACAAGGCGGTTTTATTTGGGACTGGATGGACCAGGGGCTTCTGCAAACCTCGCCAAACGGACAACAATACTGGGCTTATGGGGCTGATTTTGGACCAAGAGGAGTTCGCAGCGATAACGAATTTTGTATTAACGGGCTTGTTTTTGCCGACCAAACCCCGCAACCTGCATTATACGAGGTGAAAAAAGTGTATCAGGATGTTCAGTTCGAAGCTATCGACATAGCGAATGGCCAATTCAGCATTGTAAACGAATTCTTTTTCAGAAACATTAAAAATTATGTTGTAACCTACGAAATTATCGAAAACGGAAAACCCGTTTACAGCAATGAATTTGTAATAGAGGACGATATACTTCCACAAAAAACAGCTGAAATTAAGGCAAATTACGAAAATGTTTCATTCTCCCCCACGAATGAATACTTCATTTCCTTCAGTTTAAAAACCCCTAAAAAGGAAGGTTTAGTTCCCGAAGGTCACATAATTGCACAAGAGCAATTCCAGATTCAAGAAGCAAAATTATCAATTCCAAACATGGCTTTTGACGGATTGCAGCCACTCGAAACACTTTCACACCACAACAGGATTACCATTAGCGGAGAAAATTTCACCATTGAGTTCGACAAGCAAAGCGGCCAACTCAACAACTATGTTTTTGAAGCAAAAGCATTGCTAAAGGACAACCTAGTCCCTAATTTTTGGCGACTGCCGCTAAGCAACGACCGTGGAAACAATATGCAGGAACGCACTGCTATGTGGAAGGATGTGGATTCAAAAATGGAGGACAGAAAACTCGAAATACTTTCGCAGAATACGGATTCGGTAGTCATTGAATTTACAGCAACCATCACTTCGGGCAATTCAAATTACAGCAACCTGTACACCGTTTACCGCGATGGCTCCATTAAGGTAAAAGCCGCAATCGAAATAAGCGACGATGAAACCCCGGAACTGCCCCGTTTTGGCATGAAGCTGGTAATGCCGGGCGACTACTCGCAAATGACATGGTACGGGCGCGGGCCGCACGAAAACTACATTGACCGCAACACCAGTGCTTTTGTTGGTTTGTACTCGGGCAGTGTTATGGAGCAATATGTGCCCTATGTTTTCCCGCAGGAAAATGGCAACAAAACCGATGTGCGCTGGGTTACATTAAGCAACGAAGAAGGCTTTGGATTAAAATTCTCAGGCATAGAACCACTGGGCATTAATGCCCACCACTATCTCGAAAGCGATTTCGACGAGCGTGTAAAACACTCCATCGATGTACCGTTCCGCAACCTTACCGAAATTTGCATCGATTATAAGCAAATGGGAGTTGGTGGCGATAACAGCTGGGGCGCGCACCCACACGAGCAATACAAGCTTAACGAAAACACGTATAGTTATGAGTTTAATATAAAACCATTCAAAAACATTGTTAATTGAAACAACTCCTAAAAACTGCTTTTTTTCCTGTTGGCAAAGGCTACCAGCGATAGCATAACCGGCACTTCGACCAGTACACCAACTACGGTTACCAGTGCAGCCGGCGACTGCAAGCCAAACAATGCAATGGCCACGGCTACTGCCAATTCGAAAAAGTTACTGGCGCCAATCATAGCAGATGGAGCACAAACATTGTATTTCAATTTCAGTTTTTTGCCGCCATACCAGGCCACAAAAAATATAAAATAAGTTTGTATCACTAACGGCACGGCAGCTAAAAGAATAATAAGCGGATTGTTAATTATGTTTTGTCCCTGAAAGGCAAACAAAAACACAAGGGTCACCAACAAGGCTATAATGCTTACAGGTTTTAGTTTATGGAGGAAAACATTTTTGAACCACTCCTTACCTTTGGCTTTAAAAAGCATACGTTGTGTGATAACACCGGCTACCAGCGGAACAACCACAAAAATGAGCACACTGGCTATTAAAGTATCGTAAGGGATTATTACATCGGTAATGCCCAACAGTAAACCTACAATTGGCACAAAAGCTACCAAAATTATTAAATCGTTTACCGCAACTTGTACAAGTGTATAGTTTGGGTCACCATCGGAAAGGTAGGACCAAACGAATACCATTGCCGTACAGGGAGCTGCACCCAGAATTATTGCACCGGCAATGTATTCTCCTGCTAAAGCCGGGTCAATCCATGCCGCATAAATTTTAGTAAAGAATATCCAGGCAAAAAAGGCCATGGTAAATGGTTTAATCAGCCAGTTGATAACAATTGTCCAAACCACACCGCGCGGTTTTTTACCCACTTTTTTTATACTGGTAAAATCTATCTGCAACATCATGGGGTAAATCATGAGCCATATTAAAATAGCAACCGGAATATTCACATTTGCGATTTCGAGGCTACTGATTACCTGAATGCCGTCTCCTGCAAAATGCCCCAGCCCAATACCTGCCAAAATACCTAAGGCAACCCATATAGTTAAATACTTTTCGAAAAAACCAATTTGTTTTTTTGTTTCCATATTTATACTCTTTCTTACAATTTTGTATCGATTTATTTTAATGCA
>SKHV01000449.1 GCA_007116765.1 Prolixibacteraceae bacterium
GATAAAATACTTTCGTTACGCTCGCAGGCGAATAAAAGGGTAAGTGCAAGGGCTGCAAATATTCCAATTGAATATCGGATGATGCCGAATTTGTTATTTTTTTTATTGGTTATCATTTTAAATCGTTTTTTTACTGTTTTCATATTAAAAAAGTTACTTGTAATTACCGGACGACCACCAATGGCCTGGCTCAAAAGCAGTACTTTGTACTGTGCATTTGAGATTAAGCCTTTGGAGAGTACGCCTGTGTCGGCCAAAAATTCGTGATTTTCGCGTACCATGCGGCGCAATATCCAGTAAAAGGGGTTAAACCATTGGAAAATCATCATAAAATCAACGAAAAGAACATCGAACGAATGGCCCTGTTTTACATGTTCCAGCTCGTGATGAACCATTGTTTTCCAATTGTGCTTCCCCGTGAGGTTTTTGCCAATGAAAATGTAATTGAAGAAAGAATAAGGTGAAATATCGCGTGAGGAAACTACCAGCTTTGCATGTTTCAGTTTAAAAACCCTGTTTTTAGCTACCATGCTCCACAATTGAAAAATACCAGCCGATATCACAAACAATGCAGCCACAGCTCCAAGGGCGTATATTAGCATGGTGTAATCGAATAATAGGATTACATTCCCAATTTTAGCCGGAATACCGGAGGCATACACCGTTACGGTTTCGAGCAAGTTGGTTCCTGCAAAAACTGCATCGTCTGCTGCCTGGGGTTCAATTTCACGAACAAAAGTATTCATTCGGATAGTTAAAAACGGAAGTAAGGTAGAAAACAAAAGTGCAAATAAAAGATAAAAGCGGGTAGCTTTAAATCTTGTTTCGCCACGCAGAATAAACCAATAAACCAGAGTGAAGACACCCAGGCTCAATCCTGCCTCAACAATGTAGTTTACAAATGAATTCATGGCAATTATTTTTTTGTGTTTGTACTTGCATTTTCTCCCGACTCCTCGGCAATATCATTCTTAATTTCCTGCATCAACTCTTCAATTTCATTCACCGACATATTGTCTTCTTTTGCAAAAAACGAAACCATTTCCTTAAAAGAATTTCCAAAATAACTGCCCATGAAGTTTCGCATGAACATTCGGGTATAATTCTTTCGTGAAATTAAAGGAAAATACTGATGGGTTTTGCCATAAGCCTTATAAGCCACAAAACCTTTTTTTTCGAGAATGCGAACAATGGTTGAAACGGTATTGTACGCAGGCTTTGGTTCAGGCATTTTCGCTATAATGTCATTTACAAAGCCTTCTTCCAAATCCCAAAGTATTTGCATTATCTGCTCTTCAGCTTTTGTTAATTCCTTCATCTTTCTCTTTATTTATGTCAATCGTTTTTCGAATTACTTCTCTAAAAAACAGGTTATAAAATTACAACTAGTTTTTTAGTATTACAACTAATTGCTTAGTTATATGTTTTAAAAAAATTACGGAGGTTTCCGTATCTGTTTTCTTAATTCCATTTTTGAGATTTTAAATTGTTTAATAATGACTTGCAAATCACAATTCAAAGCTATAACTAATAATTTAGTTCTCCAACTAATTTATTAGTTATTGTTTAAATTAACGGTAATAAAGACAAAAATCAATCTTATAGACAAGCATTATTGCATAATTATTTAGAATAGAAATCGGGATTGTCGGCAAGCACATTGTAATTTTCAGTGGTTCTACGATGTACTATTCTTAATCGTGCTGACTGTGGTTTTTTCATATCGGGTTCAAGCTTAATTTCCTGTTTAACGCTTTCATCAATAAGCAGAATTAATTCAAAATCGACATAGCCTGTTGCTGAAATCAGCACGGTAAACTCACCTTTACCTAAATATAGAATAAATTCACCGTTTGAATCGGAAAAAGTGCCTATGCTTGTATCTTCAATAAGCACAGAAGCACCTTCGATAATAATACCGGTTTTTGAGTCGATAATTTTGCCTGAGAAAGTACTCGGCACACTTGCTCCTACAAGCAGTGGAAGCATAAAAACATAAATGATAAAGATGTGTTTCAATTGCATAACAGTAGTTTTAAAAATTCATGGCTACTGTAATGACAGATATCGATGGCAAAAGGTTGCATCGAAAATCAAAGTTTAGACTAATTTAACTTTCGGGTCGAGTTTTAACAACTATAAAGAGTAACGAAAGCCTAGTGCAAATACATGAGCATTCATTGGGCGAGGCACGTTAAACTCATTTTCATAGGTATATTGCGCTGTAATTCGGCTTTTATGTGTAAGTTGATAATTAAAACCACCCCTCAACTTCCACTGGTTATTGATTATTCCGAAGGGATTATTTAAGTGAGTAAAAAGCTCGTAACGGGCAAAAGGAGTAATTCTTGTTCCAAACCATCGGTATTCAATTTTTAGAGAATTACGGCTAACTAGTTCGTTGGAATAGTACAATTGTATGTAAGTAATATCATCAAATCCGTATTGAATTTGCGAGCGAAGTTTAAAAACAAAATCGTCGTGTCGATAACGGTATCGCACATAAGCCGATGTGCGGCCACGATGCGATATTGCCCGCGAATTACGCCCTTGATTTACAATAAAACGGTAGGCTGCCCCTACCCGCACACCTTTATAAATATCGTACGATACCGAGGGCTCAAGGATTGCTTTATCGAAAACCGAAATATTTTGATTGAACCGGTGTTCATATCCTAAACTGGCATTAAATTTTTTTGTAAAATCTTTTTCAATTTCTCCCGAAAGTCGCAAACGCGACTCGGTTTTTTGAGCGTAAGTAAAATTAAATTGAATAAGAATCAAAAAAGTAAATAAAAACAAATATTTGAAGCTATTAATCGTCATCATCGTCGGAACTGGTTTGATAGTTATCGGCATCGTCGGCCAGATTTTCATCTTCGTAGTAATAAATATTAACCCTTGCGGTGTCCTTCAAAAAATCGATTTTTCCAACCTCTACCCTATTTATGATAAGACCAGTGCGTTCTTCTAAATCTTTTTTCAGCTCACTCCGGTTTTCGGGTTTAATCAGTTCAATTTTTTCGTACAATATCGATTTGCTTGATTCGTGCTTAAGCATCATCATGCGCTCAAGTCCGTAGGTAATTATCAGCACTATTGCATTGGTTGCAAAAAGCTCGGCATAACTAATTTTTTTATTGGCTAAGGCATTTATCACCGATATTCCTATCACAAGAAACAAATAAGTCATTTCTTTAATAGGGATTTGCCTTGTACGATACCTTATGATTCCAAAAATAGCAAACAATCCCAAGGCAAAACCTAGCTGTAGTTTTACACTTTCGAGCAGGTAACAGAGTAAAAATACGGTAGTTGAAATGAGAAAATAGGTAAACAAGTAATCGCGTCGCCTTCGTACTTTATAATATAACAATCTGATTGCTATGAAAATAACAATGAAGTTAAAAATAAAACGAATAAGAAGTTCCAGCAACTCTTCAACCTGAATAATTTTAATATCAAATAGCTCCATTTCTCAAATTATATTTTAATCAATTGCCTGATTTTTTGTTTAAAGTTATTATTTTTCACGTCGGGGTTTAATAGCGCCATTCCCATGCAGTACTTACTGAATCCAACTGGATTAATGCGTAAATCTTTTAAGTAGCCAACAAATGGTGTTTCTTTTTCGTAACGTTCTTTTTTAATTTCAGCAATACACACATTGTATGGCTCCGATTCGTATTTATATTTTAAATCGGTAAATTTTATGTTGTAATCCAATGTTATTCGTTCATTAAAATCTTTACTTACAAGCGTTAACCGTATAAATTTATTTCCTAAAGTTGGTTTTAGCAAGGCGGTTTTAAAGGGTGAGTTCTTTTCAATAAAACGGCCTTGTGCAAAAATATCCAATTCAGGATTATTTTCATCGTGTTCCACCCGCTTTTTGATGGTTTCGCCCTTATTGTTCTTCCTTTTTATTTCAAGAAATTCGTGTTTTGAATAAATGTATTTGCGTACACGCACTTTGTGTCGGTTTAGTTTTCCGTTGTGATGTAGATGATACATGGTGTAATTGCTCGTATCGAAATAAGTGGTCAGGTAAATCTGCTCCCTTTCGTTTTCAATTTCAACCATGAAATAATTATCGAGTGCTTTTTCGAGCAATTGAGGCAATACGCTCACATTAAAAACAAATTTAGTATCTGTTCTTCTCATCAGCTTCACCTTGTCCATGCGGTCAAGACTTATCGGATCGAAGCGTTCAATAATATTTAACAGTTTATCTGCGGAATTCATAATCGTAACGTCTGGATTGATATAAACGGTCTTTCGAGTCATAATAGTCTTTGGCTACCCTCAATCCGTTTTCGTACTTATGTACAATGCGCTTTTTCTGTTTTCCTTTTGAATCAAGTTCAAGTTCTTCAATTACATTTGCCTGTTGGTCGAATTTATATTTAGTCCAAAGTGTAATTTTTCCGTCTTCATTGTACTCTTTGTGTTCGACTATTTCACCCTGATAATTATAAAACTCTTCCTTATACAAATATTCTTTCCCCGCATTTTGAACATCGGTTTCGTAGAAACGCCTTACTTCGATACCTCGCGCAATAACATCGCTTTTACCTTGTGCAAACACTCCGCTTATGGCAAAAATTAGCAGTAATAATAGTGTATTTTTCATCTTTAATTATTATCTATTTCAAATTCTGAACGAATTAAAGTTCAATTTCAAAATGTCAGTAAGTTTCAATTTCAAAATCGTCAAGCACAAGCACTTGGTTTGTTTCTGTTATTTCAAGTTCCCTTGAAATAATAAAATCAGCGGTACTGCCTGTATATATATCTTCCGAATACACAAAAATACGGTAGTGGCCTTTTAGTAAGTTTGGAAATACAAAAGTGCCATCGCCTTGAGTACGGATACGGTCTTCGTAAAAATCGCCGTGATTATATACAATATATACGGGTAACTCTTGCGCCGGGGTGTAATCTTTTACTTCTAGGTTTGGCGGAGCCGATGATTTTTTATAGTTCCACAACATAACCCGGCCTTTTATTTTAGCATGGCCATCGTCCCAATCGAGTGCTTTATAGGTATACAAAGTGTCCACAAAGAGTTTTTCACCACTTCCAATTTCTACATCGGTATATAAAGCAATATCGCTGTATCTGGTTTTTGAAGTATCGTCGGACATGTAATAGAGCTTATACTTACCGGGCAGCAAATAATTAAATCTGAAATTACCTCCTATGCTCGTTTCTATATCGTCGCCCACATTTTTATCGTCACCAAACAGGATAAATACATCCTCATCTACAGCAGGTTGCACATCCTGAAGTACGGTAAAATCGTTATTGTAGTATCGCATCATTAATACTCCCTCAATGCTGCTGCTACCTCCGTAACCTTCATTTTTATCGCACGAAATACTTAATGCTAGCACTGCGACAATCAACAAAATTTGTTTTAGAACTGAAAATATCTTCATAATACAACTAAAGCTTCTATAAATATTAGTCCTCTATCATTTATAAATAAAAAAATACAATATTTACTTATTGTAACGTAATCATTAAATTTAAAGTGTCGAAAATACTCTTTTCTAATAAAAGAATAAACAAAACTTTGATTTTAAACAAGCACAATGGTTTAATTTCCCATAACATATATTCAAAAAAAAAAATAGAGACATCACTAATATTCTCAATAA
>SKHV01000370.1 GCA_007116765.1 Prolixibacteraceae bacterium
GACTTTTTGTGCTGAATATTTTGTGTGCGGTTTAGGTTATGCCTTGCTTTCGATTTTGGAACTTGAAGGATTTGCGATCGTTCCAGGCTTATATTTTCTGTGTCGGATATTGCTTGCCTTTCAAGCACATTAACTTTTTCGTGCGTTGTATTACTGAACCCGGATGCTTTGTGGTACCTGCTTTGAGGTGTTTGGGCATTAGCGGTAGTTATTATGAACAAAGATAATAAAACCACCGACAAGGTTTTGATTCTATATAGAGAGCGATTCTTCATGGCTGTTATCTTTTATTTAGTTTAAAATATCTTGTTTCGTTTTCAATATCGATAAATATAATGCTGTTTTTTGAAAGGGTCGAGCGTAACTCGTATACACCGGGCAACTCTTTCCAAAACTTTTCAATAGAATTCACATTGGTGTAGAACAGTTCTCCATTTTGGTCGTACCCGTTAATTTCCCTGTCTATCGAAATGGTGTTCCTATTATTGTGTGCCAACAAATATAATCGAAAATTGGCAACGGTTAAGGTGGGCTTGGTCGAAAAAGTGAAACTGTGGCCAAAGTCGGGCCTGTATGTTATGGCCAAAAAATCGATGTCCCTGCGCCCTGAATACCGGGAGTGCATTTCGTCGATTAATTCGAATGCAGGATTGGTAAAATGACTGCTCGAATTTTCCAAATCGAATTCGTAAGGTGTTTGGTTATTGGTAATGAAAGGTACAATATCGGAGCCGGTAATGTAGGTTTGGGGGTCGGAGCTTGCTACCAGTTTATCGCGCTCAGGGCTTAAAACAAAATGCTGAACTTCGGTGTTGCGGGCAGTTTTTATGGGTTTATGTAGTTTTATTCCATCGCGTGTTACAATGTATGGCATAATTATGGGTTCGTCGCTGCCCTGCATCGATATTTCATATACAAAAGAACTGCTTCCCTCTATTATTCTTGTGTTGTTTCCCGATACAAGGTACAACCGGTCTGATCCGGCAACGTAGGCGGTCATGCTTTCAAGTTGTGCAATAATATCTGCCCAGCTTTTATCTTCGGGTATTCTTTCCAAGTCGATTAGCGTTCCCCTTTTTTTGCCGTTCATTTGAATCAGCGAATCGGAATAAGTGTTTATAATGAATTCATAATCGCCCCCTAAGCCTTGTCCGGCAGGGTTCTCGGGGGTCGAAAACAGGTGCAGTAAATTGTTAAAAGTATCGAAAGTAAGCACCGGTCCATAATCGCCAATTACACGGTAAACGCTACGCGCTTCGGTGTAGCGGTTTCGCACCAGGTTGTTTTTGGCTGCAACCAGCACCTCGCCAGTCGAAGAAAAATTAACCAACAGCGAATAGCCCGGGCTTTCGTTGGTGGCAAAATATTGCATAATCCAACCGTTAGGGGCATTAACCAGTGTGCTGTCGATATTTTCGATGGCATGATTGAGCCTAATGGCAGCCGGCTGTTCAAAAAGGCTCTCTTGTTCCCTTGTGCAACTTGAAACAATAAGAGCTGAGGTAAAAAATAATATGGCTGTAATTCTATGGTTCATTTTGCTTGTAATTAAATGTTAGGGTCGAAAAAATCGTCGTTAATAAGCAATTGCCTTCGGTTTATTTCCGCTCTCATTATATCCAAATCGATACCCCATTTTTCTTTCATCCAGTTAGAACAGATTTCAAGTTTCCTGAATATTTTTTCGCGGCCTTCTTCACCTGCCATATCTAATGTATTGTTCCAGTCGGTATCGCTTGTAAGCAGATAGTTAGCTATCTTCTCAACAAAATCTTCCTGTCCTTCGCATGCCGAATACTGCGATACAAAGCCCAATCGGGCAGCCTCGGCAACCGAAAGGTATTGCCATCCCAGGGGTGAATAATCGCCTGCCGATATTTGCTCGTACTCTTTGGGGTACATTTTGTTTTGGTGCAATATATGGGCAAACTCGTGGTGCATGGTTTTGAAAAAATACTCGTTCATCATGTTTACGTTCCGGTGGTCGAGGTTATTGCAATTGAACAATGTTATTTTGATCCCGCCTTCGGCAGTTCCTAATAGTATGGTGCCTGTGTTTGGGCTATATGCCGGCGATCCAATTAAATGGATAATGCGCGGGCCATATTTTTTCAGGAATTCTTCGTCGACCATTTCGGCGTAAACATCGAACCAAAGGAATTTAGTGAGCTGTGCCAATTGTTTCGATTTCTCGATCGATGCCGGAACCAGGTTGTAAAACATGTCGGAACCAACATCTTCCATTCGGTATTTAAAAGCCAGGTTATATGGTTTGAGGTAGTTTTCGTGTAACCATAAGTCGAATGAGTACGTGGGAGAGTCGGGATTAAATTCCTCTGTGTCGATAAAAATCGAATCGGTAAATCCATCGTTTTTTGAACAACTGCCCAATAAAGCAATTGCAAAAAGAAAAATAATTATTTTATATGGTTTCATATTCTTTCTTTTTAACGTTCAACAGGCATGGCCTCTAAATTGTTCCGTGGAATGGCCCTTCCGGGGTTGGGTTTCATTCCGGCAGCAACTACATCCTGCGGTATTTGTATTGCCCGGCGGTAATCGTTCCATTCCAGTAAATCGCTTGTGTTTCTTCCTATTCTACGGTTTATTTCAATGCCGTACCGTTTTATATCAAACCAACGTAAGCCTTCAAAAATTGTTTCAATACGCCTAAAATGCAAAATGCATTGCACTATTGGTTCTATATCGGGGGCAACAACAAACGAACTGCTCATTCTATGCGAGTTAAGCGGTTTTACAATATGTGCCCGTTCGGGTGTGTAAAAGCTACGTATCCTTTCTTCTGTTAGCGCTACGCTCATTTGATGCGATGTGCACCAAGTGTTTAAGTCGGCAATGGCTTCTGCTTTACGGCCTAAAAACAACAGGGCCTCGGCACGGCAAAGCAGTGTTTCGTCGGTTGTAAATTCGGTTCGTACTACGTGGGTAAATCCAATGCCAGCAATTTTATCGGTGTATTCAAACATTTCGCTTACTTTCGAGCTGAAAACGCCAAACTCCATTCCGTAGGTCCACCACCATCCGCCCGAAAAGTTAGGTGGCCAACCGTTCCATACTGGGCCGCCTCCGCTAATCGCTCTCATGGCACTTCCGTTAAACGCATACCTCGTTTGAAAAAATGTTCTGAAGAATAATGAATATGTTGGAAGAATAAGCAGGTTTGCCGGTTCGGTGGCACTAATGTAGGCATAAGCTTCTTCGTCGGAATTGTTGTAATTTGTGGTCCAGTCGCGCAAAACCGCAAGCGGGTTATTGCCCAGCACCCTGTTGGCGTGGTACACAACCTTTTCGTAGTCGCGTTTGTACAGGTAAAAACGCGCTGCAAATGCATGTGCAGCTTGTGTATTGAAATGATAACGCGGTACTTTGTAATAGTCGTCGTTTACCAGTTCTATTCCGGCTTCAATGTCGGCAGCAATTTTTTCGTAAACTTCGGCAACGCTTATGCGCTCGTAATCGACAAATACGTTGGTTTCGGGTTCGGTTACATAGGGTATTCCCAAATCGTTCCTGCTGGCGGTTTTATCCTTAAATGCCTGGCTGAAAATATTGACGAGAATGAAATGGCCGTATGCACGGCACAAAAGCGCTTCGCCCCTGTGGGCCGACAAGTCGAGGCCGGGATCATCTTTTTCGAGTTTTTCTATAGCTTCCAATGCATGGTTGGCAGTTGCTATTGTCTTGTAGTATTCTTGCCAAATTAGAAATGGACTATCGGTGCTCGACGACGACATAACCGGTTGCCATGCAAAAACCTCGTCGTGCATGCGTTCGAGGCTTTCAATTTGGTTGCTGCTGTTTACCTCTGGCGAATTGTTGTCGACAAAATTATCGGAGCTCAGTTCGGCTATTACTGAAATGTTTGCAGTAGGGTAAGCCGTAACCAATAATTGTTCAATTTTCTTTGGGCTGTCGAGCATGGTGCGGTTATCGGGCAGGGTGTCGAGAAAATCGTTGCACGAGACCAGTAATAGTAAGGTTACTATTATTGTATAAATTGATATTTTGCTAAAACCTGTTTTCATTATAAAGAGCAATTAATTGGTTATAAACTCACATTAACGCTAAACGTGAATTGTTTTGGCATTGGCACTGCAACACCGCCGCTGTTGAAAAATTCGGGATCCTGGCCGTTAAGTTTTCTGTCGGAATATATCAGGAACAGGTTTGTTGCCTGGAACCTGAACGAAATATTATCGACTTCGGTGTTTTCAAACCATTTGCGGGGCAGGGCATAAGCAAGCGAAATCTCTTTCATGCGTACAAAATCGCCCTTGGCTATACGGGCATCGGAATAGTTGTACGCATTGTATGCATACGACAGTTGCCTGTTGCGCTGTACCTGCCTCTTGCCGGGGATTACCGGAATGTCGGTAATTTCTTCTTCGCCGGGCAGTACCCATCGGTTTTTGAACTCTTTTGGCATCGATGCCAAATCGGAGTACGACGATCTGAAAGCCGGATCGAGACGCACTACATTACCAAACGAGTAAGTCATAAAAAGGTTCAGCCTGAAATTTTTCCACGAAAAGGTATTGCCCAGCCCGCCAGTAATGGTGGGGTCGCTTGGGCCTTCATAAACAAGGAAATCGAGTTTCTCGTATTCCTGAAAATATATGTCGCTAATGGTATTTTCACCGTCCTGGTTGGTGAATGTTGGCAAGCCTTCTTCGTTTAAGCCTTCGAAAGGTATCGAAAAAAGCGAACGTACGGGGTATCCTTCTCGGGCAAAGCCGATCCCCGATATCAGTGTTATGACATTCGATCGCGATTCGAGGCTGGTAATTTTGTTTTTAGCATTGGCGAATACAAAATCGGTGTTCCAACCAAACGTCGACGATTCGATATTGCGGGTATTAATAGAAAGTTCAAACCCGTTTGAGCTCATCGAAGCCGCGTTGGCATACTTGGCGATTTCGCCCCCAACGCCCTGGGTATAAACCAGCCCGATTAAATCGTAGTTTTGCCTGAAATAAACATCGGCCATTAAGTTTATGCGGTTATTGAGGAAACCAACATCGATACCCAAGTTTAGTTCGTGTTTCTTTTCGTAAGTGAGTTCGCTGTTCTCGAGCCCTGCTATGTAAAGCCCCGATTCGGCCACGTTGGCAGTTGGCCTCCATGGGTTGGTACTAAGTATAATTACATTCGAGTTGGAAACGAATTCGGGACCGCGGTCGGCCGTTAGCGAGTACGATGCCTTTAGGGTGGCATTGGAAAGTAAATCGGCAAAAAGCCCGTCGAACCAATTTTCTTCGTGAGCATTCCAGGCCCCGGAAATGTTCCAGGTTGGCAGCCACCTGGCCGAACGCGATCGGCCTAAACGGTTCGAGCCTTCGTAACGCCCGGTAGCATTAAGGGTGTAACGCCCGGCATACGAGTAGGTTCCCGAAGCAAAAACGGCAAGATTGCGTACGTAAGTCCAACGGTTTCCGTAGTATTCGGTGTTTTCTTCTTTTCCCTGTTTGAATACATTGTAATCGTAAAACGGGATGCCCCCGTTATCGTACTGATAACCCCAGCCCCTGAACCAAACACGGTTCCGATCGATAGAGCTGCTTTCGGCACCACCGAATAAGTTGAATATATGCGTGTTGTCGATTACTTTGTTGTAGGTAGTTGTTGCCC
>SKHV01000503.1 GCA_007116765.1 Prolixibacteraceae bacterium
ATAAAACAACTCTCTTTATAAAAAGTAATTTTATGAAAAAGCAAAAATTGAATTATTTAATACTGTTGGCCATTTTTACAGGTTTTACTGCATGCAGTGAGCCTAAGCAAGAAGAACCTTTAATTACTGACAATTTAAAACATGTAGCTATTTTACTTGGCGAGGGGTTTCATGACGGAGAGGCTTACATGCCTTTAGGATATTTGACTAATCGCGGAATAATCGTCACGGTAATAGGTCCTCAAGTTGGGGAGGTTAAAGCCTACAATAGTGATTTCACAATTAAAATTGAGAAATCGGTTACAGATATTTCGGTTTCCGATTTCGATGCACTGATTATACCCGGCGGGCAAGCGCCTGGCATGTTGCGTGAAATCACAGAAGTAGTAGAATTTGCACGAAACTTTTTTGAATCGGGAAAACCCACTGCAGCTATTTGTCATGGTCCACAAGTACTTATTCGTGCCGGAGTAATGGAAGGCAAAAACACTACTGCGTACAGCGGGGTAAAAGACGAACTGCTTGAAGCCGGAGCAAATTATTTCGATCAGGGTTTGGTTAATGATGGTAATTTAATCACATCGAGAGTACCCGGTGACTTAAACCAATTTTCTAAAGCTATTTATGAAGCACTTTAGCTTAGAAACAATTTAGTTGAATTGTGTTAGGAATATTATTAACAAATAGATATTGATGATACATAAAAAGGGACTGTTTTTAAATTAACAGCCCCTTTTTGTGTCTTAAAAATCTCAATTTATACAAGTTTAAGCATATTTGCTTCATCTATATTACTTAATCCGCATCATCATTTGTGAAACTCCGCCACCATTAGTAACGTTAGAAAAACCTACTTGCATTAGCATTTGACGGGCATAGGCAGAACGAGCACCTGATGCACAATACACAATAATTTCGCGTTGCGGGTTATTGCCCAGCTCCTCGAAACGGTACATGAGTTCATCGAGCGGTATGTTCACTGAATTTGGAACTGCGCCCATATGGAATTCTTCGGGGGTACGTACATCCACAATTATTGTCTTATCGGTATCCTTGTCCACTTTCTTTTTAGACGTATGTTCTTCCTTTTTTTCTTCATCAACAAGACTTTTGGTCTCTACCGGGAGCATTTCAACTTGCAGGTTTTTAAAACCAACAGTACGTGCCTGACGCTGCAAGGATGTATGGCCGCCCGAGATATTTACAACTTCGGTAAAGCCGGCTCCCAGCAATGTGCGTAAAGCTTGATGTCCTTTTTTACCAGTTTCATCGTAAACTATAATTAACCGTCCACGGGGTATTGAATTTAACTGCTCCAGAAGTATTTCAAGTGCAAAATTAACAGCATTTTTCACCTTGCTTTTTTCGTAAGCAAATACATCACGCACATCGATAAACAAAGGATTTTTGCCCACAATAAAAGCATCCAGCTCAGATACTGTAATTGAAGGGCTATAGCCCGACATGCGATTTTCGGCCGTGTAAGCAGCCATGTTAATGGCATCATTGGCTGTACCAATTGGTGGTGAATAAGCAAAGTCGATATCGGCCAAATCGTTCACTGTTAATTTAGAGGCTACAGCAGTTGCAATTACATCGAGGCGCTTGTCGGCACCTTTGTATCCAGCGGTTTGCCCTCCCAAAACAATACCTGTGTTGCGGTCGTAAACCAACTGCACACTCACGGTTTCTGCACCGGGATAATAGGCTGTATGGTGCTCTTTATGCACCACCACTGCATCGGCATCAATTCCCATGGCACGAGCCTGCTTCAGTGAAAGGCCAGTTGAGCCGGCTACTGCTTCGAAAACCCGTACTACCGAGGTGCCTATTGCTCCCTTGTATTCATGATTCCCGCCCAATGCATTTTCGGCCGCAATGCGCCCTTGTCGGTTAGCCGGGCCTGCAAGTGGAATGCGCACTTTCTTATCGTGTACACGGTGTTCAATTTCAACCATATCGCCAGCGGCATATATGTCGGGATCGGAAGTTTGTAATTGTGAATTTACCAATAAGCCGCCAGCTTCTCCAATTTTCAGTCCGGCATCAATTGCCAATTGTATGGTAGGTCTAACTCCTATCGAGAGCAATACCATATCGGCATCGAGTGTTTTTCCGTTGTCGAGTTTAACCGTTCTGCTGCCTATTTCTGTAACACCGGTATTGGTGTGAATATTTACGCCATACGAGAGCAATTCGTTTTCGATAAATCCGGCTGTTTCGGCTTCCATAAGAGCCATTACGTGCGGCATCATTTCCACCACGCTCACATTCAATCCACGCTTTACAAGTGCCTCAACCATTTCGAGGCCAATAAAACCACCGCCAACAACTACTGCATTTTTTGGATTCTTTTCATTCAGGTGATAGGCAATCTTATCCATATCGTCTAAGGTCCAGAGTGTAAACACATGATCGTATTTAGAACCTGGCAAGTCGGGTTTTACAGGGCGGCCTCCCTGTGCCAAAATTAACTTAGTATATTCAAATGTTTTTGATTCTCCTGTTCGGGTATCCAGTGCTTTTACGTGTTTTCTTTCACGGTTGATGCTTGACACTACGGTGTTTGTATAAACATCCACACCGTATTGCTCATTAAAACTCTCGGGACTTTGCAAAATCAGTTTCGAGCGACTTTTAATATCACCACCAATATAGTATGGTAAACCACAATTGGCAAAAGAAATATCGGGACCACCTTCGAGCATCATGATTTGTGCCGATGGAGAGATTCGGCGAACTTTTGCAGCAGCAGTTGCCCCGGCTGCTACTCCTCCAATTATTAGTATTTTTTCCATATCATCCGTTTCATTTGCCATTGGCCAACAGTCATTATTGCTTTGTTTACCATTTAGCGATTATACTACCTTTGTTTTTCAACTTCTTTCAATAAAAACTCTTTGCTTTTCACACCAACGAAGCGTTTTACTTCTTTCCCATTTTTAAATAGGATCAATGTTGGAATGCTTCGCACTTTGTGGATTTGCGCCAATGACTGGTATTGTTGAATATCAACTTTTCCTACAAAAGCATCGTCTTTAAATTCGGCTGCAATTTCGTTTAAAGTTGGTGCCATTAAACGGCAAGGTGCACACCATTCTGCCCAAAAATCGACCAAAACCAAACGGTTTTTAACCTGCTGTTTAAAATTCTTATCGCTTAGAGTCAAAATATTTTCATGGTCGTCGACCATTGGTGTGCTTTTGATTTTACGCATGGTAATCCACCTCACTATAAATAAAATAGCTAAAACCGATGCCAATATAATTAATACAGTATTCATATTTATTTTTTCAAACTATGTTGCAAAACTACTTTATACAGATTGAATACGAAAGAAATTGGTGTGTGGATTCAACAAGCAGACAATTGAATTGGCTCAAGTTTTTTATTGATTTATGCTAACTTTGCAATAATACAGGAAAGAAGAAAAATGAAAACAATATTATCAAGCGACAAGGATTTCATTTGTGATATTCAAGCACCTTGCTTTCAAACGCTTTCGGGCGAAGAAACCGAGCTGGTGAAATACAGCAAAACGCAAATACACTTCCGCAAAGGCGATAACCTGACCAAACAAGGAGCATTTTCGTCGTACGCACTTTTTATGATCAAAGGTTTGGCCAAACAATACATTGAAGGAGACGGAAACAAAAACTATAATTTGAGAATAATAAAGCCGGGAGAGTTTATTGGTTTATCGACTATTTTCAACAACAAACAATTCAATTACTCCACGGTGGCACTAACCGAATGTCAAGTTTTTTTGGTTGAAACTGAAGCTATAAATCAGGTGTGCGAGCAAAATGGTAAATTTGCATTAAAAATTATGAATCGATATTTAGAACAAAATGCCAAACTATACAATAACCTGAAAACTGTGCTATATAAACAAATAAACGGTCGTATGGCCGAAACTCTACTATATATTGACACTATGAAGAGTGAATATGAGAATATTTTTCAACTGCTCAGCCGGAAAGATATAGCAGACTTTGCCGCTACATCAACCGAAAGCGCGGTGAAACTACTTAAAACTTTTCAGAAAGATGGTTTGATTAAACTGGAGCAAAAAAGTATCTTATTGCTAAAATACGATTCATTATCAGAAATTAGCAGACGGGGATAAATGACTATCTACTCTTGAGCTTTTTGTCCTAATATTTATACTATGCTTTTGCAATGTCAGCAGGTCTTGGAACACCACGATTTAACCAATATCGGTCTCGGGCTTCTTCAGCGCTCATTTCCAAAGGAATATAAATACGGGTTCTTCTGTCAATAATTACAGACTTTAGTTTAGACATGTCGGGTGAAGTAAAATGATTCTGTTTTTTATCGGCCATAATGAAGTTCTATTTTGTAGTATAAATGATAACAAGCAAAAATGCAATTAATAATCCATATAAACACAACTCATTCACAAATAGTTGTTAAAAGTTAACATTAGAAAAACATAAGTGTTCAAAAAGCACATGAATAAAATAAAATGTAAAGTAAAAAAGCAAAATCATGGATTACTTAATACCTGGGGCAATCTGCAAGTGATCCATTGTCTTACCAACTAATTTTTTATAACCAACTGGCTTAAATCCTAATTTCAGGTAGAGTTTTTTAGCTTGAGGATTTTCATTATCAACCAGCAAACCAAGCGTTTCGCTCTGTTTATTAACATATTCATCAATTATAAACTTAAGTAAGCTAGAACCAATTCCCGTGCCTTGACATTCAGGACTCACTCCAATTGTATCAATATAATATTCACCGGCTTGTGTCTCGTCTTCGGGGATGAACTTTCGCATATATTGTTTTTCAATATAATCAAGAACCGGAGCTCTCAGTTTTGCAAGATCAGCACCCTTGTATATGTTTACAGCGGCAACAATGCGTTTATTGTCAATAACAACCCAGCAATTTTCATATGAATATTGGTTATTAGGTTTACCTACGAAATATTGCATAAGAATTTTTGCTTTATTGAAATCGGAAACACCAATAAATTCGTATATAATATCTTCCATTGCCAAAAGCAAAAAATCAGCAATTTCATTGGAGTCAGCAAGCACAGCTTTTCTAATTTTTATTTGTCGATTGGTCACATTATCTTTCTGCACATTCTTTATAAAATCAGTCTTAGCATTGGTGTAAGCATCTCGGTCGTATTTATGTTTTTTTGCAAGTTCCATTTTCAATTCCTCATATTGTTTTGCTTTTTCAGGATGTTGAATCAGATAATCACGAAAGTTGACTTCATCCCAATTACCCGGATAACGCACATGAACATGAAATGCCTGCCCTTTGAAACCTTGTGGTGTATAACCTTTAGCGAACATAAAATATGGAGCAGGCTTTTCGGGTTGAGGAATACAATGATAGCCTAACGAGGCAATAACCGACTTAAGTTCGTCCAAATCAGTATTACTTGAAATAACCATGAGGACATCTATACTAGGCTTTGCTTTGATCCCAGGAACAGCAGTACTGCCTATATGTTCAAAATCCATAATACTTCCCTTACTTACCTCATTACAAATCAATTCCATTTCTTCATAAAATAGAAATTCCCATTTTGGGTTGTATTCTGAAATGATAATAGGATTGAATTAGGCACATTGCAAATACCATGAATATGCTTATCTTAGCGGAAA
>SKHV01000384.1 GCA_007116765.1 Prolixibacteraceae bacterium
AGAAGAGATAAAGTTAAAAACATAAATTCAGGGCAAACATCTCAGATTTTTTATAAATAGTTATTAACACACGAACGAAAATATTAAATAATGGTAATAAATTTGAATTGTTAAAAAATAATAAAAAAGCGTTGTTTTCTTAAGATTATCTTAATGATCTATAATTTAAAAAAGGTTTCTTTTGAAAAGAAAATAACCAAATTTTGACTTGTATAACACACATCAGTTAAAACACAATATAGTAGCACATTATATATTTACAACCCATATTATATTATTTTTTTATAACCAAAATGATTAAATAAAATGAAAAAAGAAATCACAAAAATTATTGCATTACTGACAATTGCAATGTTTTTAACAGTTTCAGCAATTGCGCAGGTTACTACATCGAGCATGCAGGGACAGGTTACCGACGAGACAAACTCTCCTCTGCCCGGAGCTACAGTAGTTGCTGTACATCAAGCATCAGGAACACAGTATGCCACAATCACAAACTCCGAAGGCCGATTTAACCTTCAGGGTATGCGCCCAGGAGGACCTTACGAAGTAAAAGTAAGCTTCATTGGCTATTCTACAGTATCTTACACCGACATTACGCTCTATTTGGCAGAATCGTTTATGCTGAATTCAACATTAAAAGAAAGCGTTACCGAAGTAAGCGAAATCATGATAATTGGATCCAGGCCATCGGCTTTTGGCACCGACAAAACAGGTGCAACAACCAATATTTCGAACCAACAGCTTAATTCAATACCTACAATTAACAGAAGTATTTCTGACATTGCCCGCATTTCACCTTATGCTAATGGCATGAGCTTTGCCGGTGGCGACGGACGTTCAACTAACTTTACTGTTGACGGTGCAAACTTCAACAACAACTTTGGTTTATCGTCAAATTTACCTGGTGGAGGAAACCCCATTTCTTTAGATGCAATAGAAGAAATGCAAGTTGTAATAGCTCCTTTCGATGTACGCCAAACCAATTTTATCGGTGGTGGCATCAATGCTATTACCAAATCAGGAACAAACACATTCAAAGGTTCAGCTTATTCTTATTTCAATAACCAGAACATGAGGGGTAACAGCATAGGTGATGTTGACTTTGGGGATCGCGATGTTGAATCAAGAACCACTTATGGTTTTACATTGGGTGGCCCTATCATCAAAAACAAATTGTTCTTTTTTGTAAACGGTGAATACGAAGTGCGTCCCGGTCAGGTTGTAACCTGGAGACCCTCAGAAAACGGTGTAGCCAATACCGAACAATCGCTTTCGCGCACCAGTACTTCGGACATGCAAAAAGTAAAACAACATTTGATGGATAATTATGGCTACGATGCCGGCTCATACACTGATTACCCCGCAGATGAAAGTAACAGGAAACTCCTTGCCCGTATTGACTGGAACATTAACGATGACAATAAATTGAGTGTACGCTATAATCACACCAAAAACCAAGGATGGAATCAAACAAATGGTAATTCAACCGATGGTGGTTTCCGTAATAGGGCAATGGATCGAATTTCTCAGCATTCGATGGCTTTTTCAAATGCTATCTATTCGAGTGATAACATCGTAAATTCAGTCTCTCTTGACTTGAATAGTCGATTTTCAGACAAGGTTTCTAACCAATTTCTTACTACTTATACTAAAATCAACGATGTACGAGGCTCAAATTCAGAACCATTCCCATTTATAGATATTATGAATGGTGTTAATGATGATGGAACACAAATTTTAGAGCCATACATGTCGGCCGGTTATGAGCTATTTACATGGAACAATGGTGTGAACAACAATATTTTTAACATTACTAACAACACTACATTCTATTTAAGTAACCATAAAGTTACAGCGGGTATTGGTTATGAATACCAAATGGCCAACAACTCCTATATGCGTAACGGGACAGGATATTACCGATATGCCAGCATCGATGATTTCCTGAATCAGGCTGCCCCCAGGGACTTTGCATTGACTTATGGATACGATGGAGAAGCCAATCCTGCAGCTGAAGTTGCTTTCAACCAAATAGGCGTTTATGCTCAGGATGAGTGGAGCGTTTCTCCTTTCTTCAAAGTAACTTACGGTGTGCGTGCCGACTATTTAAGATATGTAGATAATATCATCAGAAACAACGCGATTTACGATTTAGACTTTGGCGGTAAAAAAATTGACACCGGTGAATGGCCAACAGCAAAAGTTCAATTCTCTCCACGAGCAGGATTCTCATGGGATGTAACAGGCGACCAAATATTGAAACTACGAGGTGGTACAGGTATTTTTACAGGAAGGCTACCCTTGGTATTCTTCACTAATATGCCTACCAACTCGGGAATGGTACAGGGAAGTTATTCTGCGGTAACAAGATATGATGGTGATGGTGCAATCACAAGTGTTGATCCTGTTTTAGCATCACTTGCAGGGCCAATGATCACCAACGTGGACGAAATGATAGAGAGACTGAATTTGCAAAATACTATCACTCCTGACGATGGTGCTCTTCCACGCGACGTCAATGCAGTTGATCCTGATTTCAAGATGCCTCAGGTGTGGAAAACTTCTCTCGCTTTAGATATCGATGTACCTGTTTCATTCCCTATGTCAGTAACTCTGGAAGGTATCTACACCAATAGCATTAACGATGTAATGCTGAAGAACTACAACCTAAAAGAACCTGATAATAGCTGGGAGCGCTTTAGTGGTGCTGATGAAAGATACATTTATCCTGAACGCAGCGAGATTGAATATACTTCAAAGGCAGCCTATGTGCTTACTAACACCAATGAAGGCTGGGGAGCAACCGGAAACATTACGGTTACTGCTGAACCTTTAAGAAATTTGAATTTAATGGCAGCTTTTACAATTACCGAAAATAAAGAGATTACAGGCATGCCTGGCTCAAATGCAGCTTCTGCGTATAATGGCAATATTCAGGTAAATGGACCTCATATTCCTATGGCACAACGCTCAAGAAATGTTATTCCTGCAAAAGCGATTGCTTCTGCATCATACAGGCTTCCTTATGCCAACAACCATATGGCAACATCTTTTAACTTGTTTTACTCCGGATTTTCAGCAGGTGGCTATAGCTTCACCTATGTAAACGACATGAATGGCAACGGTTATGCTACGGACCTTATTTATATTCCTAGTGAAAAAGGCGAGATTAACTTTGTAAGTACAGCCGACGAAGATGCTTTCTTCAAATTTATGGAGCAGGACAATTACCTGAGCAAAAACAAAGGACAATATGCTGAAGCATATTCAGCCAATGCTCCATGGGTACACCGTTTCGATTTGCGTGTAGCACAAGATTTTAGTGTTAATGTGGGAGGTACTAAAAACACATTACAGGTGAGCGTTGACTTTCTGAATTTTGGAAACCTTATAAACAGCGAATGGGGTGTAAGCAAGAATATGTTTGCTGCAAACAACGGCCAGATACTTAGATACGAAGGTGTAGATAACAACCAAGTACCAAGTTTCTCAATGGCTAAAGATGCTGACGGTAACTTTTTGAAAGAAACTTATTCTACAAATTATCATTACAGTCAAACATGGAGTCTACAGTTGGGAGTACGTTACTTCTTTTAATGTAATCCATTAACAAACATATCAAAATAGGCTGTTCGTAATGTTCAGCCTATTTTTTTATGCCCAAAAAACGCTAATAACTAAAGAGAGTATCATTAAAAGACAATTCCTTTATCATTCTCAGAAACTCAAAATGCAAAGAAGCTTCTATGTGAATAGGGAAATTGGTCAACGGGTGACTGAAGGTAACTGAACGTGCATGAAGCAACATTTGCGTCATCTGCCGCTGCTCCTTAAACAATCGATTTTGCTTGTTGCAACCATGTGGGCGGTCTCCAATTACAGGGTGAAAAATATGAGCAAAATGCTTACGAATTTGATGCATACGTCCTGTTTCGGGCTTCACTTCGACCAATGAGTAACGCTGGGTTAAATGTTTTCCAAAAGCAACAGGAATTTCGGTACGCTGTAAAGTGCGGAAATTTGTAATCGCATTTTGTAATGTTCCGTTTTCTTTTTTCAGTGGGTAGTTAATGGTTCCAATATCGGGAGTATATCCACGCACAATTGCAAGATAAGATTTTTCGACTTCGCCATTGAAGAATTGTTCGTTCATCGCTTTATTGCTTTGAGAATCGAGAGCGAACAAAAGAACACCCGATGTTTTGCGGTCGAGGCGGTGCACCGGATTTACTTTTTGTTGAATTTGGTCGCGAAGAATCTGTACTGCATACTCTTCGGCATCGGCGGCAATACTTGATCTATGAACCAACAAACCCGGGGGCTTATTGATTGCCACCAGGTTTGTATCTTGGTAAATTATTTCGAGCCTTTCGGGCATTTATTCCCACTCAATGGTTGCAGGCGGTTTAGAGCTTATGTCGTAAACTACGCGGTTTATGCCCCGCACTTTGTTAATTATTTCGTTCGATACCTTTGCAAGAAAATCGTAAGGCAGGTGCACCCAGTCGGCAGTCATGGCATCAGTTGAAGCCACTGCACGCAGGGCAACTACATTTTCATAAGTGCGTTCGTCGCCCATTACCCCTACCGACTGTACCGGCAAGAGCATTACACCGGCTTGCCATACTTCATCGTATAGGTTCCATTTACGCAGCTCATTAATGAAAATGGCATCGGCTTCTTGCAGTATTCTTACTTTTTCGGGTGTTACATCACTCAAAATACGAATACCAAGACCCGGCCCGGGGAAGGGATGACGACCAATAAGTTTCGGGCTGATACCGAGTTCGCGCCCTACCCTGCGCACTTCATCCTTAAACAAAGCCTTTAAAGGTTCTACAATTTTGAGTTTCATTTTAGCAGGCAAACCACCCACGTTGTGATGCGACTTAATGGTAACTGAAGGCCCATTCACCGAAACCGATTCAATTATATCGGGGTAAATAGTACCTTGTGCCAACCATTTCACATTCTGTATTTTATGAGCCTCTTCATCGAAAACCTCAATGAAATTGTGCCCAATACTTTTTCGTTTCTTTTCAGGGTCGGTAATACCGGCTAAATCGGCCCAGAACTTTTGCTTGGCATCAACTCCTATTACATTCAGTCCCATGCCTTTATATTGTTCCAATACACTCTCGAATTCGTTTTTGCGGAGCAAGCCGTTATCCACAAATATGCAAGTCAAATTTTTGCCAATTGCTTTGTGCAGCAACATTCCGGCTACTGTTGAGTCAACCCCGCCCGACAAACCAAGTACAACTTTATCGTTTCCAAGTTGCAGTTTCAATTCGTCAACTGTCGATTCAATAAACGAAGCGGGGGTCCATGACTGCTCACAGCCACAAATGTTTACCACGAAATTATATAGAATCTGAGTTCCCTCGGTAGTGTGGTAAACTTCGGGGTGAAATTGAATTGCATAAGTAGCTTCATCGTCAATTTTATAAGCAGCATTTACTACGTCGTGGGTGTTGGCAATTACTTTGCAATTTTCGGGCAGGCTCTCAATGGTATCGCCATGCGACATCCAAACCTGTGTTCCTTCCTGAATTCCGGTAAACAAATCACATTCGTGATTGATGTTGATCAAATTTGCCCTTCCGTACTCACGGCTATCCGAAGGGGCAAC
>SKHV01000025.1 GCA_007116765.1 Prolixibacteraceae bacterium
GTTGCCCAAAATGATGCGGTTGCCCAAAATGATGCGGTTGCCCAAAATGACGTTGGTATTTGGGCAGGGGCAAGCCCTGAGGCAGGGGCAAGCCCTGCCCCTACGGTTGGTGGCATTGTGGGTGCATATAAATCGTTGGTGGCGAATGGATGTTTGGATATATATAAATCGAAAAATGAAACAATGGGAAAATTATGGCAACGTAATTATTACGAACACATAATTCGCGACGAGCAATCGTATCATCGTATTTCGGAATACATCATTAACAATCCTGCAAAATGGAATGCTGACAAATTTTATAGAAAATAATAATAATATTGTACGGGCAACCCTTGCGGTTGCCTAATTTTTTTTATACTGCAACTATAGCCGCGGCTTTCTGTCTTTCATTTTTGAATACACAAACTAATAATTTAAAGATGAAATCAACAGGAACGCTTAGTGGAATTGTACTGGCTATTTTTTTAACATTCAATCTATCATATGCCTTAGCACAAACCGAACTCACTCAAACTGTAAGGGGTGTTATTGTTGATGCCCACACCAAAAACCCGCTCGTAGGGGCATCAATAATTGTTGATGGCTTAGAGCCCTTGGTAGGTGCCACGGCCAATTACAATGGTGTATTCCGTTTAGAAAATGTGCCAGTGGGCAGGTACAATTTCAAAGTGAGCTTTATTGGATATGAACCCTATATCGTTTCCGAAGTATTGGTAGGTTCGGGCAAGGAAATCGTGTTGGATATAGAATTGCGGGAATCGTCGCAAACCCTTTCCGATGTACTTGTTCGGGCAAATACAAATAAAGACAAGCCTGTAAATTCAATGGCTACACTTAGCGCCCGCACATTTAGTGTGGAAGAAACCAGCCGTTATGCCGGTGGCTTCGACGATCCGGCGCGCCTGGCAGCTGCTTTTGCCGGTGTTGCAACCACCCAAACCACCAACAATGCAATAATTATCAGGGGAAATTCTCCCCGTGGTGTACTGTGGCGTTTCGAAGGAGTTGACATACCCGCAGCTTTTCATTTCCCGAATGTCGATTTTCTTGGGGGCGGCGGGTTTACGGTACTCAGCAACCAAATGCTCCGGAACTCCGATTTTTTCACCGGGGCTTTTCCTGCCGAATACGGAAATGCCAGTTCAGGTGTATTCGACATTAAAATGCGTACAGGGAATAACGATAAAAAGGAATACACCGTGGGGTTAAGCCTGATAGGAGCCGACTTTTCAGCCGAAGGACCATTCGCGAAAGGCAAAAAAGCAACATACTTATTTAATTACCGGTATTCAACACTAGGGCTGGTTGGTCAAATTATAAATTTCCCCAACTTGCCAAAATTCCAGGATTTAAGCTTTAAGGTTGATCTGCCGACAGAAAATGCAGGCACATTTTCATTCTGGGGCCTTGGTGCCGACGATATTAACAACAAAACCGAAGATGCTGATTCTTCTAATTGGGAAACCGACATTAGCCGCATGAACCTTACTTACAAAAACAGGTTTGGAGCTATCGGGCTTTCGCACCGTTTGTCGCTTGGACCTAAAACATTTATCCATTCAACTTTAAGTGCCGATGGTATGACATACACCCTCGATAAGAAAGAACTTACGCTCGATTTTGTATTGCTCCCTACCGATTATGTGGAAAGTACCGAGGGTAAATATACTTTTCGCTCCATTGTGAACCATAAGTTTAACCAAAAAATCACCTCGCGATCGGGTGTTACCGTAAACAGCCTTTTCTTCGACAATAGGCTGGAGAAAGCTTTCAGGGAAAACCCTGAAACAATGACAACATTTGTCGATAACAGTGGCACAGGGCTCTCTTTGCAGGCATTTTCGCAGTTTAGGTTCGACCTGTCGCCAAGGTTTACAGGCAATGTAGGTTTTCATTCCATGTACCTCGATGTAAACCGAAAAGCTACTTTTGAACCAAGGGCGGGTGTAAATTGGTTTGTAAGCGAAAACGACGAATTGAGTGTTGCTTATGGTTTGCATTCGCAAATGGAAGAGTTGCGTACCTATTTTTCGCAAAGCAATGTAAACGGCATAATCGAAACCCCAAACACCGGGCTCGATTTTATGAAGTCGCACCATTTTGTTCTGGGTTACAGTAAAAAAATCAGCGATGTTCTTCGGTTTAAGGTTGAACCGTATTATCAAGTGTTGGCAGACATCCCGGTATTGCCAAACAGTTATTTCTCGATAATAAACGTTACTTCGGAATGGGCAATAAACAAAAAGCTTGAAAATACCGGAACCGGCAAAAACTATGGGATTGATTTCACCTTTGAACGCTTCCTGAAAGATGGGTACTTCTATCTTTTTACCGCATCGGTATTCGACTCGAAATATGTAGGCGGCGATGGTAACGAGTACAATACCCGCTTCAATAGGGGGCACGTTGTAAATGCGCTTGCAGGAAAAGAGTTTACTATACGTAACAAGAACATTCTGGGCATTAGCACGAAAATAACCTATATGGGAGGCCTGCGCTATACCCCGGCTTTGTACAACGAATCGATAGCAGCACAAATGTATAAGCCCGATTACTCACGAGCCTACGAAGGCCGGTTTCCTGCTTCGACAGGTGTGGATTTTACCATAACATACCGTGTAAATAAAGAGAAATTTTCGAGCGTGTGGACGTTCATGATGAAAAATGCCTTGATCCAGCCCGATTATTCAGACCCTATTTATGATTTTGCATCGAAAGAAATTATCATTGACCAAATGAAAATGCCCATACCTTCGATTGGATATAAAGTTGAATTTTAAGAATTAAAACAGCAAATAAACTTTCGGGACGCGGAATATTGTAATACAAAATAACGCAATTTCATTTTCTTCCTTGTTTGTACTCAGCTTCTTTTTATATTTGTAACTGTTATTGTCTGTTCTGTTCTGCTTTGTTTGCTGAATACAAATGCAAGCAGCAATGACAATGAACTGTAGCTTAGGTTTATTTGTTAAGCCAGAGTGTTTGTAAATTACAAAAACTAAAATATTATGAAGCGATTCACAACATTCATTACAATAGTACTTTTACTTATTTTAAGTAGTAATTATTTGCTTTTTGCCGGAGTTTCCAACACTTTACCTTCGGCAGTAATTACCTATCCACACAGCAATGCTTATTACCAGGAGGGGTCTGATGTCGTTATCAATGTCTATTCAACCGATATTGGCGGCTCATTTGAAAATGGAACCGTGGAAAAGGTTGAGTTCTTTATTGATGGGGAACTTGTTCACGAAACGGCAGATCACAACAATCACACCTATACATTTATTTGGTTAAATGTACAGGTGGGTGAATATCGTATTACTGCGCGTGCTACCGATAATGAGGGCGACTCATTTACATCGGCAGGTGTTTTGCTTAGTGTTGGAAAAGAACCCGTTGTAAGCAAGGGGCTTAGTGCCGGTAAAGGAAAATACCTTGCAAATATTTTAAAATCTTCATCAACTGTGCGTCACGATTATTTAACATACTGGAACGGAGTAACGGCCGAAAATGCACATAAATGGGGAAGTATAGAAGGCACTCGAAATGTAATGAACTGGACACAAGGTGACATTATTTACAATTATGCAAAGAACAATAATTTGATGTTTCGCTATCATGCCATTGCATGGGGAAGCCAATACCCACAATGGCTCCGAAATCTTGAACCTGAAGAATTTCAGGCTGAAATTGAAGAGTATATGGCCGAAATGGCAAAGAGGTATCCTTATATGGATCAAATTGACGTGTTGAATGAAAACTTGTATTTGAATACATGGAACGGTCAGGAACATGCCGCCGGAACCCCATATTTCAGAGCCGGCTTAGGAGGACCGGGCGAAACCGGTTACGACTGGGTGATATGGCTTTTTGAAAAGGCACGCCACTATTTTCCCAATTCAAAACTGATAATGAACGATTTTGAGCTGGAAAATAATCCCAATGGCATACGTGAAATGCTCGATGTGATTAAGGTGTTGCGCGACAGAGGTTTGATTGATGGCTTTGGCACGCAGGCTCATACTTTTAATATAGATGTAATGTGGAATCAAACTTCTACATTGAAGCAGCGCATCGACCTTATGGCTTCGAGTGGTGTTCCTGTTTATGCTACCGAAATGGACATGAAAGGAACGCCTGCGTCAGAGGCCAACCAGCTCCGTGCTTACAAAAACGTTTTTCCGGTGTTCTGGGAGCATCCGGCCGTTGGCGGCATTACCCTTTGGGGCTATGTAGATGGCGCAATATGGCAAGCCGATGCCGGACTTATAAGAACAAACGGCACTAAAAAGCCTGCATTACTATGGCTCGAAGAATACATGGAAAGCTTGCCGAATGTAGGGTATCCTTATCAGGGTATCGAAATAGCAGATGATGATAACATGATCAGCAACGGCGAATTTGATATGAACCTGGCAAACTGGGATATTCAAAACAATGAAGGAGCTTCAGGTACCATGGAAGTAGTTACCGGTGAAGAACTGTCGGGTCCAAGAGCGCTCAGTATTTGCTCCGAAAATGCAGGCACCGCGAATTGGCATATTCAATTGCGCCAGCAAACCCCAATTGATAGCGGTAAAGTATATTCGCTTTCGTTTATGGCTAAGGCCGACGAAAACAGGACAATCGATGTGGCCATTCAGCACGATAGCGACCCTTATACAACTCATTTTGAAGAGCAGGTTGCACTTACCAATGAGCCACAAGAATTCTATTTCGAGTTTGCTTCAACAATCAACGACCCGATAGCTGCCTTGAAGTTTTATCTAGGGGGCAATTCCGCTTGTGTATATATTGATGATGTCGCAATGTATGAAATTGGCGATATCCCTCCATCGAATGTTGCTGAAATTGTTGCACAAAGTAATTTTGAAGTATATCCAAATCCATTTGAAAACAGTATTGCCATAAACTCAAAAAACAGTTTGAATAATGCACATTATCAATTGATAAACGTATATGGTCAGGTTCTCAGGGAAGGCATTTTGAATCATCAAAATACAATTGAAACACACGATTTGACCAGTGGCCTTTACATACTTCAGATTGAAAGCGATAAGAAAACGGAGTCGATGAAGCTGATGAAGAAATAGCGTATTTTAATTTCATTCAGGGATTGCAGCTAAAAATATAAGTTGAGGTTATTCTTCTGGAGAATCTTTTCTTCGAAAACCCTCCTGGAGAGCAAAGAAAAATTCTTTTAAAGAATGTTTAAGTTGCCGGATTTGAATAAATTTGAGGGCTTAAACCAAACCATGCTGTTTAACTCGCTCATATTCCTTCTTTTTGGCTCGGTTTTTTTCCTGCTTAGTAAAATGTTGGGAAAAAGGGTGAAAGCACGTTTGTTATGGCTTACCATCGCATCGTTCTTTTTCTATGGATGGTGGGATTGGCGTTTCATTTTCCTAATAGTTTTTAGTGGTCTGGTTGATTACTTTGCTGCTTTGGGTATGGTACGTTTCCCAAAACAGAAGAAGTTTCTTTTTGTCCTGTCTATCCTTGCCAATGTAGGTTCGCTTTCGGTATTCAAATACTCGGGCTTTATAGCAAGCAATATCGATGCGCTGTTTGGA
>SKHV01000483.1 GCA_007116765.1 Prolixibacteraceae bacterium
AAAAGCGATTGAGCTTGGAGCAATAATCAACCTCGACGACATTTCCCATATTGATTATATTGAAGAACATGTTGGCATTCCCGAGTTGGTATGTTTCAGATACAATCCCGGCGCATTAAAGGGAGGTAACGCCATAATTGGTAATCCTGAAGATTCAAAATATGGCTTTACCCGCGAGCAGCTTTTCGAAGGATACAAAAAATTAAAAGAAAAAGGAATAAAGCGTTTTGGTATTCATACAATGGTTGCTTCAAATGAGCTTGATGCCAATTATTTTATTGAAACTGCCGAAATTATTTTCGACACAATTGTGGATATACATAATGAATTGGGTATCAAATTCGAATTTGCCAACCTTGGTGGCGGTATTGGTATTCCGTACAAAAGCGAACACAACCCGGTTGACCTGAAAAAGGTTAGCAAGGGAATCAAAAAAAGTTACAAAAAACATATTGTAGCCAATGACCTCGAACCTTTGAAAATATTTTTTGAGTCGGGACGTGCCATCACAGGTCCTTACGGATTTTTAGTAGCCAAAGTGCTGCATTTAAAAGAAACGTACAAAAAATATGTAGGCCTCGACGCCAGTATGCACAACCTCATGCGCCCGGCCATGTACGGGGCATTTCACCACGTTACTGTTTTAGGCAAGGAGCAAAACCCACACAACACACTTTACGATGTAACAGGCTCGCTATGCGAAAACAACGACAAATTTGCCATTAACAGGTTGTTACCTGAAATTGAAAAAGGCGATTTATTCGTGATACACGATGCGGGTGCCCATGGCCACTCTATGGGATTCAATTATAACGGAAAACTGCGTTCGGCGGAATTATTGCTCAGAGAAGACGGCACAGTTACTGAGATAAGAAGAAAAGAAACCCTCGACGATTATTTTGCGACACTCGACTTTGACGGCCTTGCCGATTTCAAATAGCATTGATGGATTTTCATACAGAAATAAAACACATTGTAGAAATTCTTCGTAAAGGTGGAATTGTCTTGTATCCAGGCGATAACGGATGGAGTATTGGTTGCGATGCAACGAATTACGAAGCGGTTAATAGAGTGTACGAAATAAAACAACGTGACAAGTCGAAAGGCATGATTGTTTTGCTCGAAAACCCGAACAACATTCCGTCGTACATTGACGAAATGCCTGAGGTTGCCTGGGACTTGATTGATTTTACAGAGAAACCAACTACAATTATTTACGATAAAGCAAAAAATCTGGCCACCAACCTCATTGCAACCGATGGCACTATTGGCATACGTGTTACTAAAGAAGATTTTTCACAACAGCTTATTCAACGTTTCAGAAAACCTTTGGTTTCAAGCTCGGCAAATATTAGCGGGGAGTCTACTCCCCGCAATTTTTATGAGGTGCCCGATAAAATTATATCGGAAGTAGATTATGTGGTGAATCACAGGCAAGACGAAATGAACACTGTTGTGAATTCTAGTGTCATAAAACTAGGCAGCTCGGGGCTCGTGAAAATTATCAGAAAATAACGTCTGCTATTTAATAGAGTCCCTCGGCTATAAGTAGTGTTACATGTTTTTTCTCTTGGTCGACGTCAATGAGCAATTCGGGATGAAAAGGAATCAGTATTTCTTCATTATTAGCCATAAGCGATAAAACCAAATTGCCTCCATAGTCATTTATCACCTCAATTTGCCCCACTTGCTTATCATTTTGGTCGAACAGAAAATAACCCTTCAAGAAATAGGGGTTAAAATCACTTTCGGCATTCTGCAAAGCAAACTCAGCGAATACTTTACAGCCTAAAAATTTCTGGGCTTCTTCTTTGGAATCAATATACCTGAATTTCAACATACAATTATCATCTGCTCTCCACTTAAAGCTTTCAACAAAATAGGGAACAGGCAAACCTTCAATTTCAAAAAACAGAAATTCAGGAATACTAGTGGTTTCATTAAAACCATCGTTTGGACATAATATTAATTCCCCTGCTATCCCATTGGTTTTTTTCAGAAACCCGTATTCTACCAGTGAATTTGCATCAAAAGGCTTTTGTATTTGCATAAACAATGTGTTGAGGTTATTCTACGACAAATAATCAAGTATGTTTCCTGAAATCTGAAGCAGCGATATTTCGGCTATTTTTGTCATGTATTTTACTGAAATAAGACGTTCTTCGGCATCGAGAAGGCTTTTTTGCACCTCACGCAATTCAATACCCGAAAGGCTACCAAGCTTATAGCGTTCCATTGCAATTTCGAGGTTTTCACGTGCTACCTCGAGGTTTTGCTCTTCAAGCCTAAGTAATCTGAGGTTGTTTTCGTAAGCATAATAAATAGTGAGCAAATCGGCTTTTACTTCCTGCTCAATTTCGTTATACCTGATTGTACGGTTGTCGATTTCAATACGGGCATTTTCGCGCTCACGCCTGCGGTTAAAACCATCGAAAATATCAACCCCCATTGTAAGTCCATAATTGGCTCCCCGTAAATGTTGGTTCGACATTGCCCCGCTTTGATACGCGTTGTAATTATAACCATAACCGGCAGAGAAATTAAGGTAGGGATATGCCCTCGATTCAATTATTTTATAGTCGAGTTCACTGATATACTGACTCTTTGCCGCAACCAGCAGGCTTGTATTGTATTCAAGTGTGAGATTCAACAGATCATCGAAATTCAGGTTCTCGTTTAAGACAATTACAGTATCTGCCGGAGTGATGTTGTTACCAAGGTCTTCAGAAGCCATTAGCTCGTTCAATCTTATTTGCGACGAACGTAGCACTTCTTTCTGACGAGCATATCTCGAACTGTCGGCATTCAGGTACACCATCGACTGTAATAGTTCAACTTTTGAAGCACCCCCCAGCAAATAACGTTCTTCGTCTATTCGCACCCGCTCGCGCGACAAGGATACAGCATAAGCCATATTATCGTACAGAATGAGTTGCTGAATGTAATAGTAATACTCCGAAGCAATTCGTGCAGTGAGGTTCTCAATTGACATTTGAGTGTTCAACTCGCTTAACTCGAATTGCTGCCCTAGCTTTTGATAGGTATTTTGCACATAAAATCCGCGAAAAATTGTCAATCCAAGATTTACTGAAGCGGAACCATTCATGTTATGTATGCCAATAAGCGAATTTGTTGCACCATCGGCCATATTCTGAGTGGTATTATTCAGGCTTCCACCAAACCGACCGCTTGCATCAACACTTGGCAACATGCCTGCATTGCCCCTTGTGTAGTTATTCCCAGCAATTTGTTCCTGATTTCGGACTAGCTGCAAACCAAAGTTTTGTTCCAGCCCTTTTTCAATACAATAGCTCAAATTACACACTTCCTGAGCAGTTGTGCTTTTCAATGCAAAAACAAACAATACAAACAGCATCATTCTCAAGTTATTATTTATCAATCTGTAAATCATTTTTGTAATTTGCGTTATTGTTAATTTTTTTTGTTTCGCTTGAAATTAGCAGGTAAATTGCCGGCACAACATATAAGGTGAGAATGGTTGAAATAGTAAGTCCACCCACTACAGCAATACCCATTGCTACACGGCTTTGAGCACCTTCGCCCCAACCAAGTGCAAGTGGTAAAACACCCAAAATGGTAGAAAGGCTGGTCATTAATATTGGCCTGAACCTGGCTGCAGCTGAATGTTTTATGGCTTCAAATTTGTTCATCCCCGCATCTTTACGCTGGTTGGCAAATTCAACAATAAGTATCCCGTTTTTAGAAACCAGCCCGATAAGCATAATGATTCCAATTTGACTGAATATGTTCATCGTTACATCAAAGTACCACATGAAAAACAGTGCACCGGTTAATGCCAGCGGAACAGCCATCATCACAATAAAGGGGTCTTTGAAACTTTCGAACTGTGCCGAGAGCACAAGGAAAATAAGTACAATTGCCAATAAAAAGGCAAACATTAAGCTCGATGAGCTTTCCATGAAGTCGCGCGAGTCGCCGGCCAAAGCTGTACGAAACGAATCGTCGAGCACCCTGCGGGCAATTTCATCCATTTCGGCAATGCCTTCGCTTATGGTTTTCCCTTCGGCCAAACCCGACGAAACAGTTGCTGCAACAAAACGGTTGTAGCGGTATAATTGTGGTGGAGCAGTTGACTCCTGCAAGGTTACAAAGTTATCGAGCTGAATCATGTGCCCTTTATCGTTCCTCACATAAAGCGACTTGAGGTCGAGCGGCTTGTTTCTGTCTTCGCGGGCTAGTTCACCCAGAATCTGGTATTGTTTACCATTCATTATAAAGTACCCGAAACGCTGTCCGCTAAGGGCAAGTTGCAGGGTTTGGCCAATGTTTTGAGTTGACACGCCCAGCAGGTTTGCCTTGTCGCGATTAATCACAATCTGCAATTCAGGCTTGGTAAACTTCAGATTCACATCGGCCATAACAAAAGTAGGGTTGTCGTTCACTTCGGCCATAAAGGCGGGCAATACCTCTCTGAGTTTTTCAATATTTTGAGCTTGCAAAACATACTGAATTGGCAGTCCGGCGCGCCTTCCACCAAAGGTAGATTGTTGAATCACATTAGCTCTTGCCTGGGTTTTCTTTCTCAATTCGCCCGAAAGCTCTGCCGCAATTTCCTGTTGTGAGCGTTCCCTCTTTGATGGCTCAACCAGTACAATGCGAACAAAAGCCCAGCTACCCCGAATCATAGTGGTTATTTTGTCGTACTCGGGAATAGTGTTTTCGGCTAATTCGGCTAATTCTTCAATATATTGTAAGTTGTATTCGTAAGTTGCTCCCTCTTGTGCACTAAGTGAAATATTCATTTGAGAACGGTCTTCAAGTGGAGCCATTTCAGCAGGAATAAAATTCCATAACACAAATATTAAAACGCCTGCTAAAGCAAGAATTGCCAACGACAGGTATTTTTTCTTCAAAAATGAAGCTAATGAATTTTGATAAGCCCTGTTAAGAGCTACAAAAAAGCGTTCGGTAAAATTATAGGCTTTGCTCCGTTTCTTGCGAGTTTTCAAAAACTTAGTGGATAGCATTGGAGTAAGTGTTAAGGCAACAAACGACGATATTGCCACTGCCCCAGCAATTACAACGCTAAATTCCCGAAACAGCCTACCGGTCATCCCTTCGAGAAAAACGATGGGTATAAACACCGCGATAAGCGTTATGGTGGTTGAGATAATCGCAAAGAAAATTTCGTTTGCCCCTTTTATTCCTGCTTCAAGAGGCGTCATTCCCTGTTCAATTTTCACATAAATATTTTCCATCATCACAATTGCATCATCAACCACCAGTCCAATGGATAGGACTATAGCCAGCAGGGTAAGCACGTTAATAGAGAATCCTGCAAGATACATAATGAAGAATGAGCCGATAAGTGAAACCGGAATTACAAGTATGGGAATAATGGTTGTACGCCAGTCGCGCAGAAAGGCAAAAATGATAATAACTACTAAAAAGAATGCAAGAAATATAGTATTTTGAACTTCGTTAATCGAAGAGCGGATATAATCGGTATTATCGAACCCAACATCGTAAGTTACATCATCGGGTAAATCGCGCTCAATAAAGCGCAAGCGCTCATAAACTTCATCG
>SKHV01000012.1 GCA_007116765.1 Prolixibacteraceae bacterium
GTACGTGCAAAAGCCTCCATGGGCCTCATCATATGCGAAAGGTAGCTTCTGGTATCAGAAGGGAACCTGAAGCCGGTTACTTCTTTATCGACCACGCAAGCCCTTGTTTCGCCCCACATGGGGAGCTCGTAACGGAAAGCAATATCGTTGTTGCTTACCTGGAATAAAACAGAAATCTGTTTTTCGTCGGCATTTGAAAATGTGCATTTCAAGGTATTTGCATTGTATGTGTTGTACGACTGCTTAATCCGATCCTGAACGTACTTTTTATCTACACTTCCGGTTTCCGATTCAACAAAGCTCATACTGGAAATGAAATCCCCCTCGTTGGTAGTTAAGCCCAGCGGGGATTTTTCCAACATGGTTTTTCCTTTATAAGAAACAGTGTATAGGGGTTTGCCGTTTTCTACAAGTACACTTAACTCAAGATGCCCGTCGGGGCTTGCTACTTAGGCTACCTGCTGTGAAAATACAGCAGATGATATCGCTAAAAAACAAACAGTAAAGAAAGTAGTTAAAAAAGTTTTCATAAGATTATAAATTTATATATTAATACTTTAGATTCGTCCTTGATTCTAACTCCCTTGCCGAAGCAAACGGAATTAAGGTAAAACTGTATTTATGCCCTTCGGGACTTGGGTTGATCATATGCTGGTCGTGCGGTCTGGCTCCCCAGCTGTCGTCACCACCTACCCCAATCATTCGGTAATCAATGTGCAACTCTACCAAATCGCGCGGAACAATGTCGTAGGTATGCATTAAATTACGGTCTTTGTTAGGACCGGCATCAAAATCTTCGACTGTATTATGCAAGGCATTGAATTCAAACACATTGTCGGACACGACCAAAAGTCCACTGCCATCGGTACGTGAAAGCGAAAGCCAGCGTACATCGGTTCGGTGACCGTTCTCCTGCGGGCGAATGTATGGAAAATACATTTCGTCAACAGTAGTTTTAAATTGCCCTACAAAAGTTGATGATTTGCGGTCGGAATAGTTTTCCAATGGGCCACGACCGAAATATTCAACTTGCGAATATTCTTTAGGCAAATGCATTTTCATTCCTACACGGGGCATTAGCGGTACATTTTCGCCATCGCTTACCAGAATGTTATCAACCTTAATTGCACCATTTCCCAAAACAGTATATTGGGTTTTCCATGTAGAATTCAACGAATCGAGCTGATAAACCACCTCTACACCCACAGCGTTATCGAGCTGCTTTGCCTTAACGCTTTGTGCTTTTGGTGTTTGCTGCGAAGCTTCTTTCCAAAGACGGCTAACCCGTTGCATCCGCCAACCATAATCGTTATCGCTTGGTGCACGCCAGAAAGCAGGCCGCGGCCCCATACCATCGAGCAACAACTCTTGCCCATTGCTTTTGTACGAAGTAATTATCCCCGAACCTGTATCGATAGAAACCGAAAAACCTTTCCCGCTTATTTCAATGGTATTGCCTTCGGTATATGTTACTTTTCCGGCTTTAGCCCTATCGAATGCTGCCTTGGGAGCCTCAACCGGCAGCTTAAACTGATGGGAAGCTATTTCCCAACCTGCCGGGAGCAGGCTTTCAGCCGTTTTTGTTTTAGCAGAAAGGGTAACAAAATATTCGACCCCCGGCTTGGGTGCAATCCCCCTCATATTCATGCTAACGGTTTCCGATTGTTGTGGGTCAACATTCAAAACGGGCAGTTTCCCTGTTTTCACAACTTTACCATTGGCAGAAATTTCGTAGCTGAAATCGTATTTTGACAAATTGGTAAAGAAGAATTTATTCTCCACAAGCACTTTACCGCTTGCCAGGTCTTCGGGTTTAAAGCCTATGTTCTGATATACCTGTTTCACTTCGTAGCTGTGCGGTTTAAGGCTCCTGTCGGGTGCAATAACGCCGTTATTCAGGAAGTTCCCATCCGATGGGGTGCCTTCGGGGCCAAAATCGCCACCAAATGCCCAGAATTTCCCATTTTCATTTTCAGCTTCGAGGCTTTGATCGGCCCAGTCCCATATGAAACCGCCCTGAAGTTGGGGGTACTTTTCAATCACGTCCCAGTAAATGCTCAAACCCCCGATGCTGTTACCCATGGCATGTGAGTATTCGCAAAGGATAAGCGGCCTGTCGAACCAAGTATTTGCATAATGCTCGATATGTTGTGGCTTTGCATACATGGGAGCCACAATGTCGGTATTCCATTCGTGACCGGCTTGTTCGTACTGTATCGGTCGCATTTTGTCGCGACTGCGAATAAAGAGGTAGGTTTTATAGAAATTATAGCCGTTCCCTGCTTCGTTGCCCAATGACCATATAACCACCGAGGGATGGTTTTTAGAACGCTCGAACATATTTTGTGTACGAAAGATGTGCGCTTCTGTCCAATCGAGGTTATTCCCAAGGCTTTTGCCTTTGGCGCGGTCGTAGCCCATTCCGTGCGATTCCACGTTGGCTTCGTCAACCACATAGAAACCGTATTTATCGGCAAGATCGTAGAAGAAGCTGGGCTGCGGATAATGGCTTAGCCTTATGGCGTTCACGTTAAGCTGTTTCATCCTCAGTAGATCAAGTGTAACAAATTCCTCATCGACCACTTGTCCGGTGTATGGGTTGGTTTCGTGGTAATTGACCCCCTTCAATAAAACGGGTTTGCCGTTCACCAAATATAAACCATCTTTCACTTCGCTTGTGCGGAAACCTATTTTGATGGATGTAGCCTCGGTAGTCTTGCCCGAACCATCTTTCAGCGCAAGCAATAAGGTGTAAAGATTCGGGGTTTCGGCGGTCCATGTTTCAACATTTGGAATGGTAGCATTGAAGTTTAATGCCCCAATAGTGTCGGACATTTCAATGGTTTTTGTACCCGAAGCCATTACTGTTGATCCATTGTCGATAATCTCGTAACTCACCGTGTGGGTGGCTTTATTTCCTGTATGGTTTTTCAGCTCCACATCGAGATCGAAAACACCATGGGTATAAGTCTCATCAAGCGTGCTTTGTGCAAAGAAATCGCGCAGGCGCACCTTGGGTTGGGCATAAACAAACACTTCGCGCGGGATACCGCTCAGGCGCCAAAAATCCTGACATTCGAGATAAGCTGCATCGCTCCAGCGGAAAACTTCTACGGATATTGAGTTTTTGCCGGGATTTACATACGGAGAAATATCGAATTCCTGCGGTGTTTTGCTGTCCTTGCTCATACCAACCCGTTGGCCGTTCACCCAAACAAAGCCCACCGATTTGATGGAGCCAAAGTAAACGAATACCTGCATATCGGCCCACGATTGGGGCATGTCGAACTCGCGCCTGTAATAGCCAATATTGTTCTTTTCCAAATCGTTAACATACGGCGGGTTAAAATTCCAATGCGGGTAGAATTCATAACTAACGTTTGTATAAATGGGGTAACCATAACCGTGTATCTCCATATTCGAGGGTACAGGAATATCGTCCCACCCTGAAATATCGAGGTTTACATCGGCAAAATTCTTAATCCGGTTCGAAACCCCGGTTACAAAATTGAATTTCCAGGTGCCGTTTAGTGAGGTAAACCTGTCGGAAGCTTCCCGCTTGTTTTGCAAGGCAAGTTCTCTACTGGCATAGCTGTTAAATGAAGCCCGTGGCAACTCTTTGTTGATGCCCTGTATTTCGGGGTTTTCCAACTCGGGGTGTGGTGGACGGTCCTGAGCATAAACAGATAATGCAAGAATTAAAATTAAGCTTAAACTAACAATAGGTTTTAATATCATAATATTCTATTTTAATTTTGGTTTTATCATTTTTCATATTTGCTTTATATCATTATGTTTAGATCCGAATCTAAATGATATCTCTTGTTCTTTTGTGTTTCAAATAAAATGGATTCCTCATTGTATATAAGGCGACATTCATTTCCGACTTTTGAAAACACTTCAACACCACTCAATTTGCCTTCATTCCAGGTAATTGATATTTCGAAACCTCCCCGTGCAGAAATCCCGGTAATTGTACCGGAAGGCCAGGCATCGGGCAAGGCAGGTAAAAGATATATTTCACTCTCTGTGGATTGCATAAGCATTTCAATAAATCCAGACGCACCACCAAAATTCCCATCGATTTGAAAAGGCGGATGTGCACAAAATAAATTTGAATAAGTACCGCCACCGGCACTGTAGTTAATATTTTCTGCACCATCGGGCTCAACAAACGACAGCAGATTTTTAATCAACATGTAAGCACGGTTGCCATCATTTAATCTTGCCCAGAGGTTTATACGCCACCCAATTGCCCAACCGGTAGATTCATCACCTTTAATTTCAAGTGTTTTACGACAAGCTTCTGCCAGCTCCGGTGTTTTTTGTGGAGTAATTTGGCGCCCAGGATGCAAACCATACAAATGTGTTTTATGTCTGTGCTGGGGTTCGAAATCTTCCCAGTCGTGATACCATTCCTGTAGATTACCATTTATACCGATTTGGTATGGATAAAGTTGGTTCATAGCTGTTTTTAAACTATCCCTAAGCCCTTGATCAACATTAAGCAATTCAGAAGCTTGTATAGTTTGTTTAAAACATTCTCTTATCATAGCCAGGTCGGAAGTTGCTCCATATAACGTGGCCCCTCTGAACCCATCAGGGGTGATATAGGTATTTTCAGGTGATGTGGAAGGTGAAGTAACCAGATAACCCTGTGGACATTCAACCAACCAATCTAAACAAAATGCAGCTGCTCCTTTCATCAGGGGATATGCATACTGCTGCAAGAATTTTTTATCTCCCGTATATAGATAATGATCCCATAAATGAGTTACTACCCAAGTACCACTCATGTTCCAACATGCCCACATGGGTTCTCCCTTTCCAAAATCTCCAACAGGATTGCTCATAGCCCATATATCGGAGTTATGACATGAGGCCCACCCTCGGTCAATACCATAAAATGTTTTGGCAGTAATTTTCCCAGTCTCTGCCAGGTTTCCTATAAAAGAAAGGAAAGGCTTGTGCATTTCGGAAAGATTAGCAGACTCAGCCAACCAATAGTTTTCCTGAACATTAATATTCATTGTGTAATTGCTGCTCCAAGGTGGGCGGATGTAGGGATTCCATATTCCCTGCAAATTTGCCGGAACACCTTCGGTTCTTGAACTGGAAATCAACAAATACCGTCCGTACTGAAAATATAAAATTTCAAGGTTTTTATCTTCAGCACCAGCTGAATATCTTACTAATCGCTCATCGGTGGGCAGTTTAGGAACCACTTTCTCATTCAAATCCAGACTCACCCTATTGAAAAACGATTGATAGTCTTCTATATGGCTCTTCTTTGAATCTTTATAATCCTTAAAAGCGGTCTCCAGCAATTGTTTTCTTGCAATAGCTTTATTATCCAATCCTTCTTTTACCGGATCCTTATCGAAGCCATTATAGCTGGTAGCCATTGATACAATTATCAAGGCTTCATCAGCATTTTGTAGCCGCAAACCAGCATCCGAGGCAACCAGCTGCCCACCTTTGTTTATTACCTCGAAATAAGCAGAGAACCTGGTGCCACGATTTTCATCAAA
>SKHV01000115.1 GCA_007116765.1 Prolixibacteraceae bacterium
CTTTAAAACCTTTGGTTTTGCCGGAGGACGGCAAGATATATGGCACCCCGAGAAGGATATTTATTGGGGCTCGGAAAAAGAATGGCTCGATAAAACCCGCTATTCCGACAAATCGGACGAAGAAACGCTTGAAAACCCATTGGCGGCAGTTCAAATGGGTTTAATTTATGTAAATCCTGAAGGTGTTGACGGAAAACCCGACCCGCTAAAAACTGCACAAGCCATGCGGGTAACGTTTAAACGTATGGCAATGAACGATGAAGAAACCGTAGCCCTGACCGCAGGTGGCCACACCGTGGGGAAAACGCACGGTAATGGCGATGCAACAGTTTTAGGTCCTGACCCCGAAAGCGCCCCTGTGGAAGAACAAGGTTTAGGATGGAAAAACCCTCAGGGCAAAGGTCATTCCGAAAACACCGTTAGCAGTGGCTTGGAAGGTGCATGGACAACATACCCCGATAAGTGGAACAATACTTATTTCTACCTGCTTTTCACCTACGACTGGGAAGTGCGGAATAGTCCGGCCGGTGCTAAACAATGGGAGCCGGTCAACATTAAAGAGGAAGACAAACCTTTTGATGCCCATGTGCCGGGTGTACGCCGAAACCCGATGATGACCGATGCCGACATGGCTTTGAAAGTAGATCCGGAATATCGTAAAATTGCAGAGCGTTTTTATAACGACCCTGAATATTTTGCAGAGGTATTTGCCCGTGCATGGTTTAAATTAACCCACCGCGATCTTGGGCCTAAGAGCCGCTACCTGGGACCCGATGTGCCCAAAGAAGATTTAATCTGGCAAGACCCAATCCCGGCGGTAGATTATACGCTTTCAGAATCGGAAATTGAAGAACTGAAAATTAAACTGCTGAATTGTGGTTTGAGCCAAAGCGAACTCATTAATACGGCCTGGGACAGTGCCCGAACCTTCAGATACTCCGACTACAGGGGCGGGGCTAATGGAGCAAGAATAAGGCTTGCACCGCAAAAAGACTGGGAAGGTAATGAACCTGAACGGCTTCAGAAAGTTTTGAAAAAACTCACCGAAATACAGGCAGGTTTAGACAAAAAAGTGAGTATTGCCGATTTAATTGTTCTGGGCGGAAGTGCAGCAGTTGAAAAAGCCGCGAAGGATGCCGGAGTAAACATAAAAGTTCCGTTTGCACCCGGCAGGGGCGATGCTACTGACGAAATAACCGATGCCGAATCGTTTGAATACCTGGAACCCTTGCACGATGGTTTCCGGAACTGGCAGAAGAAAGAATATGTGGTAGAACCCGAAGAAATGCTTCTTGACCGAACACAACTGATGGGCTTAACAGCTCCCGAAATGACAGTGCTGGTCGGAGGTATGCGTGTGTTGGGAACAAACCACGGAGGAAGCAAACATGGCGTATTTACCGACAAGCCGGGTGTGCTCTCAAACGATTTCTTTGTGAATCTCACCGATATGAATTATACATGGAAACATGTTGCAGAAAACCTCTACAACATTGTTGACAAGAAAACTAAACAGACAAAATGGACAGCAACCCGGGTCGATTTGGTTTTTGGTTCTAATTCAGTGTTAAGGGCTTATGCCGAGCTTTATGCACAGGACGACAACAAAGAAAAATTTGTTCGCGATTTTGTAAACGCATGGGTTAAAGTAATGAATGCCGATCGCTTCGATTTGGAATAAATATAAATTGTGTAAGAATATTTGAACAGATTAGATTATTGAAAAAATCAACAAGAATTGACTTTGAGCGGCGTCATGATAATATGGCGCCGCTTTTTTCAGTAAATCATTCTATAATAATTGAGTTTGATTATGTCTATTTATCCATATAAATGTTTTTCAGCATGCTTAACTTAAAAACCATTTCGAAGTGATTATATTTTCATACATTTAACAAAAATCTTAAAAACACCGGTTATGAATAAATTAATTGCAATTACAGTTAAGGTAAAATTATATTTAATGGCAAGCACAATCGCAATATTATTTGCAGCTACAGCTTGTGAGCAAATACACGTAGATGAAACCATAAAAGTCGATGTAGCAGCCACAGGCGAACCCATCAATCCATACATTTACGGGCAGTTTATCGAGCACCTTGGAAAGTGTATTTATGGCGGAATGTGGGCCGAAATGCTCGAAGATCGTAAGTTCTACTATCCAATAAACTTTGAATTCGATCCATGGGGATATGCCGATGATCCGCATTGGCAAACCGGCGAGTACAGGTTTTTAAATGCTTCGCCCTGGCAGGTAATTGGCCATGAAAAAACGGTAAGCATGGACAAGCGAAATCCCTACACCGGAGAACACTCCCCGATGATTCACTTAAAGGGCGACGGCTCTGCGGGAGGAATCAAGCAAGAAGGAATTGAATTCATAGCAGGGAAAGAATATGAGGGACATATCGTTTTGAAAGGTGATGCGGGTGCAGAACCAATAGTTGTGCAAATTACTTATGAAGACAACGAAAGCATAGTTGCTGAAATAGCCGGTATTACGGGTAATTACGAAACTTACCCCTTTACTTTTATTATGCCATTTTCAGGTGAAAACTGTGCTGTGGAGATTCTCAGCAAGGGTCAGGGCTCATTCAGTATAGGCACAATTTCGATAATGCCGGCCGATAATGTTAATGGTTGGCGCTCCGATGTTCTGGCTTTGTTAAAAGAACTCGACTCGCCCATTTACCGCTGGCCGGGTGGTAATTTTGTAAGCGGATACAATTGGCGCGATGGCATTGGCGAGAGGGATCAACGCCCGCCACGGAAAAACCCTGCATGGAAAGGCGTAGAGCATAACGATGTAGGCATGCACGAGTACATGCAATTGATGGAAATGATAGGTTCAGAACCCTTTATTGCCGTGAATACCGGACTAGGCACTGTACAGGAAGTGGCCGAACAGATAGAATATTGCAGGGGAAGTGTTGATTCGGAATTTGGCCGAAAACGCGCCAAAAATGGTAGCCCCGAACCGTTTGATGTACGCTATTGGGCAGTGGGCAACGAAATGTATGGCGACTGGCAGTTGGGCAACATGCCTGTTGAAGAATATGTGCTGAAACACAACGAGATGGCCCGGGCTATTTGGAACATTGACCCCACGGCTCAACTGGTTGCTGTTGGTCATGTTGGTGAGTGGAGCGAAACCATGCTCACCCAAAGCGCCGATTACATGAACCTTTTGAGCGAACATATTTACGACCGCGAACTTGAGGATTTGCAGGAACATATTGTACAGATAAGAAATTCCATTAAAAGTGTGGCCGATGCACACCGTGGATACCTCGAAACCATTCCCGGGTTAAAAGATAAAAACATCAGGGTTGCCATGGATGAGTGGAACTACTGGTACGGCGATTATATCTATGGCGAACTGGGCGTACAATATCATCATAAAGACGGGCTGGGTATTGCCATGGGGCTTCATGAGTTTTTCCGTAACAGCGACATTTATTATATGGCAAATTATGCCCAAACAGTGAATGTAATTGGAGCCATAAAAACTACCCAAACCGCTTCGGCCTTCGAAACAACAGGGCTGGTGCTCAAGTTGTACCGAAACCAGTTTGGTTCCGTGCCGCTAAATATCGAAAGTCTGGATCCTAATTTGGACATTGTAGCTGCTCTATCCGATGACAACAGCTATTTGACTATAGCAATAGTGAACATGGATTCAAACCCACGAAACCTGAAATTTGATTTGGGCAGCATGGGCACTTCACCACTAGGAGAAGCGTGGCAAATACACCACAGCGATCCTCAGGCGTTCAATACTCCCGGCGAAGAACCTAATGTGCAAATTGAAGAATTGCCGCTTGATTTTTCAAAAAAAATGGTAACTGTTCCCGGCTTTGCTGTTAAACTGATAAAAGTGGCATTGAAAGTAAATAACTAATACATGTCAATAAGTATTGTAGCTTTAACATAAGGTGAACAGATGAAGAAATTACAATATTTATGGGAAGAACTCAATACAAGCTTCTGGTTTGTTCCCATACTGATGCTTTTGATAAGCATTGGCTCGGCAATAGGCTTTATTTACTTCGACAGTCAAATACGGTTTTCTCCCGAAGGCATTTTAAAATACCTATTGCCTGCCAGCGTTGATTCGGCACGCAGTATATTGAGTATTATTGCCGGAGCCATGATTGGTGTTGCCGGAACGGTTTTCTCCATTACACTTGTAGTGCTTACATTAGCATCATCTCAGCTGGGTTCCCGTTTGGTTCGGAATTTTATGTACGATAAACTCAACCAGGTTGTTTTGGGTACCTATGTTTCTTCATTTGTGTATTGTCTTATCATTCTTAGTTCACTTAAAGAGAATGAAAGCTTTCATTTTGTGCCGGCCATTTCAGTTCTTGCTGCATTGGTGTAGGCCGTTGCCGGTATTATTTTGCTCGTTGTTTTCATACATCATGTTTCCATTAGCATTCAATCCGACAAGGTTATTTCAGATATTTCCGAAGCCATGTCAAAAAGTATAAGGATACTGTTTCCTGATGAAATTGGACAGTATGATGAAAAGCCGGCTCCGGATATTAAAGCACTGAATAATGAATTTGCTTTTAAACAAAATGTTTTTTGTAACAAAAGCGGTTATTTACAGTCGATTGATGGCTTGGGCTTGATGAATATTGCAACAGGCAACGACTGTGTTATTGTGTTACATCACCGCCCCGGCGACTTTCTGGTTGAGGGTATGGTACTTTGCGATATTCTATGTCACGAAGAGTGTAGCGATGTAATTCATAAAGCGATTCAGGATGATTTTATTATCGGAAAAGTACGAACGCCTTTACAGGATGCTGAGTATTCCATACATCAGATGGTTGAGGTGGCAGCCCGGGCTTTATCGCCCGGTGTTAACGATCCCTACACGGCAATTGCATGTATCGACAACTTGACTTCGGTAATGTGCTACCTTACAGGGGTTAACTTCCCTTCACCCTATCGTTACGACTCGCAAAATTCCCTAAGAATAATTGCCGATAATCATACTTTTTCCGGTATGCTCAATGCGGCATTTAATCAAATCAGGCAATATGGAAAGGGCAGTCCTTCGGTAATGATTAGGTTAATGGAGGCAATGAGCACCATTGCTTCGTTTGTAAGAATACAGGATCAACAAGAAAATATCGTTCAACATGCTGAAATGATTATGCATGCATCAGAAAAATCATTTACAGAGAAACATGATCTGGAAGACATACTAGAAAGATTTAAAACCCTTAAAGAGAAATTCGTACAAAATGGATAGCAAAAAGTTGCTTGTTATTGGAGGAGATGCTGCCGGCATGACCGCTGCATCGAAAGTCAGGAGGGAACAGCCTGAGCGTGATATTATTGTGTTTGAACGTGGAAGCCATACCTCTTATGCTGCTTGCGGTATGCCCTATTACATAGGAGGACAGCTTGAGTCGGAGGAAAATTTGATTGCCCGTAAACCTGAGGTTTTCAGGAAAAAACAGAATATTGATGTGCGAATTCGCCACGAAGTGATTGAAATTGACCTTGAAAATAA
>SKHV01000239.1 GCA_007116765.1 Prolixibacteraceae bacterium
CAATTCTTTGTTGCGGGGCAACGACAATCCTTCAAAAAAGTCCTCTTTTGTCATCCCTTCAAATAATCCACCGTAGCTTGTAATTTCAAATCTGTCAGAAAATATTTCAAATTTTGGAGGTATTTCACGGGTGTAGTCATTATGGATAATTGCATTTATTATTGCTTCTCTTAATGCTATTGCATCCCAAAGTCTTTTGTCAATTCGCTCTTTTGAAGTAATTTTTGAAAAAGTTTTATTTTCAAGTTCAAGTTTGTCAAGCACTCTTTTTGTTGCTTTTATTAATGAACAATAACCATATTCATTATTTTCAGCTAAATCAATTCTATCTATACCTGAATATTTAGCAACTTTTATTGATGTTCCATTTTCATCAGCCAACAAATATGCAACATAGTTTAAACTTTCATTATCCGTTAATAACTCAAGATTTTGTTTAAAATGCCTGGTTAGAGTAAGTCCGTTCTCTTGGTAGTAAATTTTTAATTGCTCGAAAGATAAATCTTGTCGGTGCGACCGTATTTTTCCAAGAGAATTTCGGGTGCGTGAAGCAAATAATTTTTCAATCATTGCTTTTGGCATTGGTTCAGCTGCTGTTCCAGTTCGGATAAAACACCCTTTTTCGGTCATGCCGAATTTCTTTTTAAAATATGGCTTTTCGGTTCCTCCGGCAACAATTATTTTGATGAGTTCTCTGCCTTGTTTTTTTTCTGCAACAACATCAAATAATCCCATCGCTGATGGTGAAATGTTGTTTTTAATGCGGTCTTTTATTTTAAGCATATCACCATCAATGTCAGAGACTCCCAATACCTCACCTTGCTTATCGATACCAATGTAAATCAATCCACCTTCATGATAATTGAGAAAGGCAATTATTTCCTTTTCAATATCGACATCTGCATTGAGTTCTCTTTTATATTCTATGCGATTGGTTTCCGGCATATTACTTAGTGAGTTTTATTTTTCTTCAAATGGAATCAATCTTTATCTACCTGTTCCAATTTGTGTTTTTAGCCCAATCGGTCAAAAATCTGGCATTTTCAAATGGTATGCCGGGCATAAAACCGTGCCCCAGGTTGAAAATCCAATCGTAATTTTTTTGTCCAAATTCGATATAGACTTGTAGTTGTTTTTCAATTTCTTCTTGTGGGGCAAAAAGCAAGCGGGGGTCAACATTGCCTTGCAGTCCAATGTTTTTATGCACCATTTTGCGGGCATCGAAAATCGGGGTTTGCCAGTCGATGCTCAGGTAGTCGCATGTTTCGGGCGTAATGTGTGTTATTCCGCTGCCAATTCCTTTCGGGAAAAAGATGAATGGTGTGCCGGTTTCACGCACAGCAGCAGCAATTTTGTTTACAGCCGGCATAAAAAGCTTTTGATAAAAATCGAAAGGTAACAAGCCCGCATGAGTATCGAAGAGTTGAAAAACTTCAACACCGTGCTTAATCTGCCCTTTGGCATAAACAATTGACAGGTCGGTTATTTTATCGACGAGTGTTTTTACCGTTTCGATGTTCCGGTAAATAAATTTGGTAGCATCGGGGAATTCGCCTTTGCGGCCAAGGCCCTGTAGCATGAACAAAAGTACAGTAAGTGGTGCCCCGCAGAAACCAATGAGCGGTGTGTTGTCCGGGCGGGTTTCTATGATTTTTTCCACTACTTTATAGATATATTCGAGCTTTGTCTCGTCGGGATTAAGCCCTTCCAGCGGATTTTCGCGAAATGCAAGCGGGTGTTCAAACACGGGACCCTCGTCGGTAAAATCGAGCCCCATGCCCATGGCGTAGGGTATTACCAGTATGTCGGAAAACAAGATGGCAGCATCAACACCCAGGTCGTGTACCGGCAACAAGGTTACTTTGGCTGCTACATCGGGGTTTTTCATCATCTGCCAAAAGGTGTAATCTTCCTTCAGTTTAAGGTACGAAGGCAGCACACGCCCGGCCTGACGCATAAACCACACCGGCGGCCTTTCGGTTTTTTGCCCTTTCAATGTATGTAATAATATTGAATCTAAAGAGTTATTCATATTTGTTTATAAAGTTGAGAACCTGTTCTAAGATATTTTCAGCATACTGGATAGAAGAAGATATTTCCTCGCGTTCAGGCATGAAGTAACGTGGTCCAGGGTATCTTTCGGATTGATAATAATCGTTAATAATTAATAAGGTTTTAAGTTCTGTATTTTGCCAATCAATGTATCTTGAAGCATAATTAAAGAGGATATCAAGAGCATGTGTTTTAGGAATTTTGTCATTATTATAAGCATAAATCGCCTTTAGTGCTTTTTCGATAGATTGTTGTATGTCAATGGAAATGACATCTGTATAATGATTTGCTTTGTATAACAATATTGCAGTCTCCAAATTCTTTCTGGCAAAATCAAACCATTCTAAAGCAAGTTTTTTGTTAGCCATATAAGATATTCCCTTTTGTAAATATTTCTTTGTAAAACTGGTCTCCACTTTCTATTCGTTCATCGATACGTTGCTGGCTATCAACAATGATATCAATAGGGATATTCCATTTTTTTATTATATCCCATAATTTCATTCTTAAATCAACTCTAAAATTACGTACTTCTGATTCGCCAATATTTTTAATGACAAGAATATCTATATCGCTATCATTGTTGGGTGTTCCATAGGCATATGACCCGAAAAGTATTATTTTTTCAGGTGAAGCTTTTTTTAATTCATTAACGATATGTGGTATATGTTGTTGATGATTCATTGTTCGTTTACATTTTTTTTTTAATCTAATTACAAATATCGCACTTTAAAAGTATTTATTGGCCAGCAATCTGTTTTATCTTAACTGATGACCAATGACTAATGACCAATGACTAATTTATAAAGCTTTCAAGCCTTTACGTGCCACTTCAATGGTTTGGTCAATATCGTCGTTGCTGTGGGCAATGGAAACAAAACCGGCTTCGTATTGCGATGGGGCCAGGTAAATACCATTATTTAACGCACACATGAAGTATTTGTTGAAATGGGCCATGTTGCAATTACTGACATCGGCAAATGAGTTGACTGCTTCGTCGTTGCTGAAAAACAAGGTAAACATAGAGCCTACGCGGTTAATTACCCCGGGAATGCCCGTTTCGTTAAGCGCATCCTGCAAGCCTTTTTCCAAACGTGCCGATTTTTCCTCAAGCTTTTCGTAAAAGCCTTCGGTTTCGTCAAGGATTCTTAAGGTTGTAAGTCCGGCAGCCATGGCCAGTGGGTTGCCCGAAAGGGTCCCGGCCTGGTAAACAGGACCTACGGGTGCCAGTTTTTCCATTATTTCTTTTTTGCCGCCAAAAGCACCCACAGGTAGCCCTCCCCCGATTATTTTACCAAAAGTGGTAAGGTCCGGGCTTACCCCTAGTAATTCCTGTGCCGAACCTTTTGATACGCGGAAACCGGTCATCACCTCGTCAAAAATGAGCACTGCACCGTATTGGGTGCAAAGGTCGCGTACCCCTTGAATAAACTCAGCTTTGGGTTTGATAACCCCCATATTCCCTGTAATGGGTTCGAGGATAAGGGCTGCAATGTTGTCGCTGTATTTCTCAAAAAGTTGTTTTACGGTATCAATATCGTTGTACTGTGCGTTGAGGGTGCTTTGACCGATGCCTTTTACCACGCCCGGTGAATCGGGGGTGCCAAAGGTAAGCGCACCCGAGCCTGCCTTAATCAAAAAGCTGTCGTGGTGGCCGTGGTAGCAACCTTCGAATTTGATAACCAGTTCGCGGCCGGTGTATCCGCGGGCCAAACGCAGGGCGCTCATGGTAGCTTCGGTTCCGGAATTAACCATACGTACAAGGTCGATAGACGGAACCATTTTTTTGATTTGCTTGGCCATTAAGGTTTCGAGCAGGGTAGGAGCACCAAAACTTGTTCCCTTTGCCGCAGCTTCGTTTATGGCTTTTAGCACTTCAGGGTGGGCATGCCCTAAAATTGCCGGTCCCCAGCTTGCCACGTAATCGATGTACTCGTTGCCATCGATATCGGTTATTTTTGAACCGCTGGCGCTGGCAATAAATGGTGGCGTGGCATCAACATTTTTGTATGAACGTACAGGCGAGTTAACACCACCGGGAATGTGTTTTTGAGCTTCGGTAAAGGCGAGTGAACTACCACCCCCTCTAACTCCCCCTAAAGGGGAAGGATTGGGGGCTACCTTGTTATGTTGTTTGTTTTCCATTTTTGATAATTTTCTATTTTCTCTGGTCAAAAATACAATTTTTTATGGCGATGCCTAAATGGTTTGTCTATGATGTTTGTGAAGTGTTTTTCTATGTGCAATAGAAAGGATTATTGGTAAGTATTGTTCATAAAAAATAGTTTTCATTGCAAATGGAAGAAAGTTTTCATTTTAAATGGAAGAAAGTTTTCATTTATAATGGGAAATATTATATTTGCCTAAAAATAAGATAAATACTATGATGCAGATTGAATTTTTACGTGAAATAATTGAACATCAACGAAAATCTGTTGCAGCGAAAGGTGCCGGTATGGATCGGGAAAAGTTGAAAGTTTTACCGGATTTGGAATCTTATGCACTGATTCTTTCGGGTATTCGACGTAGTGGTAAAAGCACGCTGCTCTATCAGTTGTTGCAAAAAAGATATAAGCAAGCTCTTTATCTTAATTTTGATGATCCTCGTCTTTATGAGTTTGAACCCGAAGACTTCCTTAAACTGGATGAATTTATCAAGGATAATGAATTCAGGGTTTTGATGTTTGATGAAATACAAATTATAAAAGGGTGGGAAAGGTATGTTCGACAGAAACTTGATGAAGGTTTTAAGGTTTTTGTGACAGGTTCGAATGCATCATTGTTAAGTCGTGAATTGGGGACAAGCCTCACCGGAAGACACATTACAAATGAACTTTTCCCTTTTTCTTTTAGTGAATTTTGTAAATTTCATAAGCTGGAACACTCCGTTGAAACTGCTAACCAATATATGGTTGATGGTGGATTCCCGGAGTATCAAAAGCAAAAAAACGAAGAAATATTAACACAATTATTAGAAGATATCCTGGTTAGGGATATCGCTGTTCGTTACAATATACGTGATGTGAAAACCTTGCAACGCCTTACACTTTTTTTAATGGCTAATGTTGGGAACCGGATTTCAGGCAATAAATTGAAGTCAAATTTTGGCATTTCTTCGGCAACTACAATTCTGGAGTACTTTTCTTATTTAGAACAAAGCTATTTATTGTCGTTTGTTCCAATGTTTGATTATTCGATAAAGAGGCAAAATGTAAATCCAAAAAAGGTTTATGCAATTGATACAGGATTGGTTAATGTGACAACACCCAGGTTTAAGAGTGATAGTGGGCATATACTGGAAAATATGGTTTTTTTGGTTTTGAGGCGGCTTAGTAGAGATGTTTTTTATTATGCTGGTACCAGTGAATGTGACTTTGTTGTGATGGAGAAGGGAGTGATATCAGAGGCCGTTCAAGTGTGTTTTGATTTAAACCGGGATAACCTGAAAAGAAAAATTTC
>SKHV01000073.1 GCA_007116765.1 Prolixibacteraceae bacterium
ACCTGAATTGCGCCACTGCCTTACCAACTCAAACATTTGTGCTTTTTTATCCATGAAATTTTTGTGGCAAAGTTACCGAGCCTCAAGCAATCAGCAATGATGGGGTTCGTGGGGTGGATACTAGAAAACACACCTGCAAGTTTCTCATGCCAAATGCAGGATAAATTACCGTGATACTACTTTTTAATGATTGACCCAACTGTAGTAATTTATATTGTTCCTACCACAAATTGCAGTAGAAACTCCAGCGTTTTTTGAATATTTTCTATGGGTAAGTCGTTAAAAATGTAAGACAAATCACAGAACAACAAAGTGTTTCTTTTGACAATGAAGAATTTGCAAGAAATGATCAGTTAGCTGTTCGCTCATATTCTCCTCTAAGGAACTTTTTAAAACTTGCATATTGCCTAATTTCTTTTATCTATAGCCGCTATTTTTTCCACCAGCCAATTTGCCAAGTTTGGATAATGAGTTAAGGATTGTTGGGCTATTTCTTGGGTCATCACCATGAAAATATGAAAAATTGGGATAATCTGCATTAATTTGAATTTGCATATCCGTTAACTCTGCTGAGTCGTCTATAAAAATCCAATTGCAAGTTGCAGATGATATGATTGTCCAAAAGAAACCGCAATATTCGGGATTTTTGTCTACCAGTAAAACAAACATTTGTCCAATTCACCTGGCGAAGGAAAAACTAGCTCACTCTTCGATTAATTAAGATTAATTATATTCAAAAAGCGTTTGGTCTACAACATTGTTCCATTTATTATTGAAGAAGAATATAAGTTTATCTATCATAGGGAGCTCGTCGAATATCCTAAAGTGGAGGACTATTAAATTGATACTTGCCTTTCAGCACTGGATAGCTATAAAAGAATAATGGAATACTTTTTCCCTACTTGCTAATTAGCAATAATGTGTTACTGATTCATAGATTTCACTATTTTTGCTTAAAGCTTTGAATGGTTTGCAATGAGGTTTTTCCGTTTTTTTAATTCTACTTGGCTTTTTTTGGTGTTGATGGTGTTGCTATTGACCCCTGAGTTCACACGTGCCCTTACTTCGCAACTAAAGTTTATCCCCCTCGATACTGAATACGAATTAAATTCGGTGCGCAGCATTCATAAAGACCAGCAAAACTACATGTGGTTTGGAAGCACCGAAGGTTTGGTTAAATACAACGGTGCTGATTATGTTATTTACAAGCATGATACGCACGACTCAAGTAGCTTAAGCAACAACATTGTAAGTGCAATAAGCGAAGATGTATATGGAAATCTTTGGATTGGGACTTTCGACGGTTTGAACTTGTATAAGCGGGGCACTGATGATTTTTCACGTATTGAACCGTTCAACAACTACTTTAAAAATCAACTGGGCGAGGATATTGTTTTCATTAGCGATATGCTCATGTTCAACGATTCGATATTGTGTATCGGAACCTATGCCGGACTGGTGTTTTATAACGCGCTCAACGGCACTTTCGAGGTTTTCACCCACAATGAAACCGACCCGGCTTCCATCAGTTCAAACAGCATTACATCGCTGGCACTTGATAATAATAAAAACTTATGGATTGGAACCGAACACGGTTTGAATAAATTTAAAGACCCGGATAAAGAATTTTTGAGTTTCTATAAAAACACCGGTAATTCGGGTTTAAGCAGTAACTCTATTTTCTCGCTATGTACCGATAAGTTCAATAATATATGGGCCGGCACAAAAGATGCAGGCTTGAATAAAATTTATGAAAAGGCCGGCAAATTCATTATAGAAAACAACAAAAATGAACCGGGTATTTTCCCAATCTCAACAAAGCATATTTTAAGCCTGCATGCCGACAATGACGGGATACTTTGGGTTGGGACTGAAAATGGCGGATTGAACAGGCTGAATATTTTGTCGGGCGACCTCGAAATTTACAAAACCATCAGGGGCAATAATTTCAGCATTGTAAGCAACTCAATCCGTTCGATATACAGCGACAGGCAAAACCGCTTATGGCTTGGCACTTTCGATAGGGGCATTTGTGTGATCGATGGCAACGTGAAACAAATTGAATCGTACACCGAAAATCCCTTCACAGCAGGTAGTATTTCTGATAAGCACATAAAAGGCTTTACTGAGGATAAAAACGGGAATATTTGGATTGCCAGTGATGGTGGCGGTATCAATATATTCAACACAACACAAAACCGGGTCACAAAACACATTCAAAACAGCAACGGGAACAAAGTGCTTACAAACAACAATGTTCAGTGCATTTTGTACGATTCAAACAACAACATCTGGGTGGGGACCTGGTCGGGAGGTATCGACAGGCTTTCGGCAAGCGGTAAACACATTAAAAACTATCGCCTCGAAAACGATAAAAGTCAGGTAAGGAACAATATTTTCACCATTTACGAAGATAAAAACCAAGACATTTGGGCAGGTACTGCCGGGAGTGGGCTTTTCAGGCACAATAGCCATACCGATGAATTTGAACTTGTCCGGTGCCCCGGTGCAATCTCCGAAACTTCATACGTCACCTCTATTTTAAACGGTTCCGATGGCAAGCTATGGGTTGGCACACGCTACGGCCTGGCTCGTTTCGATGCTAATGATTGCCTCAATTGCCAATGCGAACTTTATTTACCGGGCAATGACGAATCCGGGATAAGCAGCTACCTTATCAATGTAATATTTGAAGACAGTAAAAACAGGATTTGGATAGGAACGGAAGAAGGAGGATTGAACTTATACAATAAATCAAATAATTCATTTACCCAATTCCAAATGTCCGACGGGTTGATAAGCAATTCGATAAAAGGAATAGTGGAAGACATGCAGGGCTACCTGTGGATAACAAGCAACCGGGGTATTTCGAGGTTTCATTATGATTTTTCTTCCTTACGCAATTTCACAAAGGACGATGGCTTCAACTCAAACGACTTCAGCCTCAGGGCTGCCTTCAAAGCAAGCAATGGAAAGCTCTATTTTGGCACAAAAAACGGATTCAACGCCTTACAGCCTTCTATAATTTCAATCAATCCATATCCCCCAAAAACTGTTTTTACCGAATTAAGGATTAACAATAAAATTGCAGCTATTGGGGGAACGGAATCCCCCTTGAAAAAGCACATCAGCGAATCAAAAGAAATAAGGCTCAACCACAAACAAACCTCGTTTTCAATTTCGTTTGCGGCATTGAACTACACACAAGCAAGCCTGAATCAATACAAATATATGCTCGAAGGTTTTGATACCGGATGGATTGAGAACGGTAACAGGCGCATTGCAAGCTACACCAACATTGGCCCCGGCAAATACACCTTTAAGGTACTGGGCTCAAACAACGATGGTGTTTGGGGCGAAACTCCTGCTAAATTACAAATTACCATAGTTCCACCCTTCTGGAAAACATGGTGGGCTTACGCATTTTATACCATCATCATAATGCTTGGAACAACCCTGGCACTAAAGCTGTGGTTAGAAAAAATGAAAATCAGGCACATGCTTAGACTGGAGCAACTGGCGCGCGAAAAAGAGCAAAAATTAAACGAGCGCAACGTACAGTTTTTCACCAACATATCGCACGAATTCCGCACACCGCTCAGCCTGATAATTGCCCCTGCCGAAAGCCTGATAAACAAAAGAGATACTGAAGGAACTGAGCAAGTACAAACCATTTATCGCAATGCGCTGAGGCTGCAAAACCTTACCAATAAACTAATGGACATCCGCAAAATTGAAAGCGGTATGATGAAACTAAAGCTTGAACAAAACAATGTGCTTGATTTTGTGAAAACAGCCTCATCGTTCTTCATCCCTGTCTCGGAACAGCAGCACATCAATTTTAAAATAGAATCGGAACACAAGGAAATAATGGCGCACTTCGATGCCGAAAAGCTCGAAACCATCATTATCAACCTGCTGTCGAATGCCTTCAAATACACCCCTGCCAATGGCAGTGTCAAACTCCATATTGATGTACTTAAAAAAGCTCAGCTGGCGAAAACCCCCGCTCACAAACTGGACGGTCAAAGTTTTGTGAAAATTGAAGTGAGCGATAACGGCCCCGGAATTGAGGAACAGGATTTGCCTGCTATTTTCGACAAGTTTTTCAGAGCCGACAATGCAGAAAGCCGGAAACATAACGGAACTGGGCTTGGCCTTGCACTTGTGAAAGCGTTGGCCGAAATACACCGCGGATACATATGGGCCGAAAGCAACCCGCACATTTCAACCCGGTTTACATACATTTTCCCAAAAAATAAAAACGAATATCCGGAGAGTATCGCTGACAATGAAACATCATTAAGCGAAGCTTCGGCTACCAGCAAGCTTATGATCAAGGAAAGCGAACTGCAAACCAACAGCAAAACCGTAGACCGGGAATATAACCACCAAGCCGCCAAGCCGAATGAAAGAATCCTTCTTGTTGAAGATAATGCAGAATTGAGGGCATTTTTACTTGGTGAACTAAGTGATAACTACGAAGTACTTGAAGCCGAAAACGGACAAACAGGCATTGAAACAGCCACAGAACAAATACCCGACCTTATTATCAGCGACATACTCATGCCGCGGTGTTCGGGGATCGAACTTTGCAAAACCCTAAAAACCGATAAGCGTACCTGCCACATCCCCATCATTTTATTAAGTGCCAAATCGTCGCTGAACGAACAAATTGAAGGTGTTGAAACAGGTGCAGATGCCTACGTAACAAAACCTTTCAACTTAAGCTTGCTTACAGCTCAAATAAAACAACTCCTCAAATCGCGCAGAGAGTTATATGAAATATTCGGAACCGATGAACGCATTGTTCCTTCCAAATTTGCAAAAAATAAAATCGACGAGGAACTGCTTCAAAAAGCCATTGACTATATCAACACCCACATTACCGATCCGGATCTGAATGTAGAAGAACTGGCAGCGCAGCTCAACCTTAGCCGCAGCAATTTATACCGGAAAATAAAAGCACTCACAGGAAAACCCATCGTCGATTTTATCCGTATTGTACGCTTAAAGCAAGCCATTAAGCTAATGAATGAAAACCAATACACCATTGCCGAAATTGCCTATCAAACGGGCTTTACTTCACCCTCATACTTCACAAAAATATTCAAAGCGCACTACGGCAAAACCCCAAGCCAATTTTTGGAAGCTTGATTATGTTATAATGGTGCGTATTTCATTGTCTTACAAAAATGTAAGCCCAATTTTTTTATTCAATCCTTTTTCAAAAATCCTGATAAGAGTTGATAATTGAATATTTCCACGGGCATTCTCTATTCTCGAAATGTAGCTCTTCTGTGTTCCAGCTTTTTCCGCTAATTGTTCTTGTGTCATGTTAGATTCTTTTCTCGCCTCTTTAAGCATCTCGCTCACGATAAAAAGTGTTGCGCTTTCTTCATAATCATTACGACTGTCTGTACCAATTTTGCCGTGTTCTCTTTCAATCAACTCGTCAAATGTTTTTATCCCTTTATAATCTTTCATGGCTTTTATTTTTATTGTCGAAATACTCTTGTTTTAAACGCATTGCCTTTTCAATTTCTTTCTTTGGTGTTTTCTGAGTTTTTTTTTGAAATCCGTTAAACAAAACAACTAATTGCCCTTTGTCAAAACAACAAAATATCCTGTAAATATTTGATTCATACTCAGCACACACCTCAAAAATTCCTTCATATCCGGTTATTGGGGCAAGGAATTTAACCGGCTCTATCCACCTGCTTTATCAGCTCCAGTGAATGTTTGATTTTCATTTTCACCTTATCTTGCAGAGGTGCGTAAAAATCAAGAAAATATTTATCGTGAAAAATTATTTGTCTTGCCATTGCGCGAAGTTATCTCAAAAGATAACACCAAGCAAGTTTTTAAATAGAAATATTTGTTGGTAACATGAAAACCCCTCTGGTAAGACAAAAGATTCTTACTGCAACATCTCTGGCAGCATTTGGCCATTTTGTTATATCGCTTCTCCAAATTACAGATTACATTTATAATCAGTTATTTCAGTATTTGCCATAAGTGCATTTTTGATGCAGAAAGTTTATATTTATTGATTATGAAGTCAACTAACATTCAGAAAATATTGATAATAAACATTCAAAACTATGAAAATTACAAGCATTGCATTTTTGGTGGTATTATTCGCCACAATGGGTTGCTCCATGCAACAAAATGACGAAGTAAGGCAGCGCATCTCCATAAACGATGGCTGGACTTTCTTCAAGTACGAACACGAATCAATGGCCGACAACCTCATTTACGATGTACGTCCCGATACCGATGAAAACCTCGATGAGCGTGAGGCCGATGCCGAACCAACCGAGGCAGAAATACTTGAGCGCAGCCAAAAAACACTTAAGCCCTGGATACTTCCCACGGGCAATGCCTTTATCAACGACCCGGCAAAACGCCACGTGAGACCCGAGGGCAACCCCGGAAGTGATTTTCCTTTTGTGCAGAAAGACTTTGACGACAGTGCATGGGAACAGGTTCGTTTACCTCACGATTGGGCAGCTAAAGGCCCTTTCCTGCAAGGGCACAGCGCCGACATTAGTGGCAGTATGGGTCGACTGCCCGCACCGGGTGTGGCTTGGTACCGCAAAAAACTCGAAATACCGGCATCCGACGAAGGAAAAAGTATTTACCTCGATATCGACGGAGCCATGTCGTACGCCATGGTGTGGCTCAATGGCAACTTGGTTGGCGGATGGCCATACGGTTACAATTCGTTCCGCCTTAACCTTACCCCTTTCCTGAACTATGGTGGCGAAAACCAAATTGCCATAAGGCTCGACAATCCTAATCACTCATCGCGCTGGTACCCCGGGGCAGGTTTGTACCGCAATGTGTGGCTTACTAAAACAAACCCTGTACAAGTTGGGCAATGGGGCACATACATTACTACACCCCATGTTTCTGAAATACAAGCAACTGTAAACCTTGAAGTAAGCATAGAAAACCACCTTGACAAAGCGTCTGACGTTGAAGTTATCACAGAAATATTCAACCTCGACGCCGATGGAAACCCTACAGGAGCAGTTGTTGCTTCTTTTCAGCCTAAAAAGGCCCAGCTTGCAGCGGGTTCAAATGTAAAAGTTGACGGCTCTGTTGTTATTGAAAATCCTCGTTTGTGGGGGCCTTATCCTAGTCAAACACCCAACCAATATGTGGCAGTTACCACGTTGAAAACCGAGGGGAAAGTAGTGGATAAGTACGATACGCGCTTTGGAATCCGCGCGCTACGTTTTGACCCCGAAACCGGTGTTCATGTGAATGGTGAACCCATTTATATAAAAGGAGTGAACCAGCATCACGATTTGGGTGCATTAGGAGCAGCTTTTAATGTACGTGCCGCCGAACGCCAGTTGGAAATTCTCAGGGAAGCAGGCTGCAATGCCATTCGTATGGCACATAACCCACCGGCACCCGAGTTGCTTGAACTGACCGATCGCATGGGCTTTTTGGTGTTCAATGAAATATTCGACGTGTGGGAACGCCGTAAAGCCCCGCTCGATTTCCACCTGATTTTTCCCGACTGGTACGAGCAGGATGTTCGCGCCTTTGTACGCCGCGATCGCAACAGCCCGTCGACCATCTCGTGGAGCTACGGGAACGAAGTAGGCGAGCAATACACGGGCGAAGCCGGTGTTGAAGTATCGCGCCGCTTAAACCGCATAGTGAAGGAAGAAGATACTACACGCCCAACTACTGTATCGAAAAACTTTGCCAAACCACCAATGGCTTTTCCCGAAGTGCCTGACATGATAAACCTCAACTACCAGGGCGAGGGAATACGCAATGCTCCCGAGTACGCTCATTTGCAGGGAATAAATACGGAGCCGCTCTATCCTTCGTTCTGCGAAGCATATCCCGATAAAATAATTCTGAGCAGCGAAAATGCCGCTGCACTCAGCATTCGTGGAGAGTACATATTTCCGGTAACTCCTGCGCAAAGCTCACCCATTAGCGATGGCGTTGGTGGCGACCCCGAGAAGATGTACGTTTCGTCGTACGAGCTTTATACCGCCAACTTTGGCTCATCGGCCGATAAAGTTTTTGCCACAAAAGATAAACACCCCTATGTTAACGGAGGCTTTGTATGGAGCGGATGGGATTATCTGGGCGAACCCACTCCCTATTATTCGGCACGCAGTACCTATTTTGGGATTATCGATTTGGCAGGTTTCAAAAAAGACCGCTTCTACCTGTACCAGTCGCGCTGGCGCCCCGAATTGCCCATGGTGCATATTCTGCCGCATTGGAACTGGCCCGAACGTGTGGGTAAGCTTACCCCGGTGCACGTATTTACTTCGGGCGATGAGGCCGAACTCTTTCTTAACGGAAAATCGCTTGGCCGCAAAGCAAAAGGCGAATACGAATACCGCCTGCGTTGGGACGATGTGGTTTACGAACCCGGCGAGCTCAAGGTTGTGGCCTATAAAAATGGCGAAAAGTGGGCTGAGCAACTTATGAAGACTACCGGTGCACCGGCTATTCTTGAGGCTGCCCCCGACCGCGATGAAATTACTGCTGATGGCTACGACCTCTCGTTTGTGAGCATAAAAATCACCGACAAAGAAGGGCTTACCGTGCTCAATGCCAAAAACCACATCAGGTTCAGCATTGAAGGTCCCGGCGAAATTGTGGCCACCGACAACGGCGACCCAACCAATTTTACCCCCTTCCCGTCGCACGAGCGAGAAGCTTTCAACGGGTATTGTCTGGTAATTGTGCGTGGAGTTCCCGGTAAAACCGGAAACATAACAGTGAAAGCTGAAGCCGAAGGACTCAAAACAGCAACGGCAAGTATTCAAACTGTGAATTAACAGTTTGAAGGAAGAAAATTGATAATACAGTGCAAAGCTAAAAGCTGATTATTTGCTTTGGCAAAATGCACTGTATTGTCAATTTGATTTTTAAAAAACACTGCACAAGAATGAATGGCGGCCATTTTTTTTTATTTTTGTGACGCATTTCAAATTATAAAACACAGAATAAAAATGAAAAAGCCAACAGTTGTAAGTGGAATAAGACCTACAGGATATTTGCATTTGGGTAACTATTTTGGAGCAGTACGTAACTTTATACGTATGCAAAACGACTATAACTGCTACTTTTTTATAGCCGACATACACTCGCTTACAACCCACCCTACCCCCGAAAATCTACAAGCAGGAGTAAAACAAGTGCTTGCGGAATATCTGGCCTGCGGAATTGATCCCGAAAAAGCTACCATTTTTATTCAAAGTGATGTGCCTGAAATTACCGAGCTTTACACCTTCATGAATATGAATGCCTATTTGGGAGAGTTGGAGCGTACTACTTCATTCAAAGACAAAGCACGCCAGCAGCCCGACAATGTAAATGCCGGACTTTTAACTTACCCGGTATTAATGGCTGCCGATATTCTAATTCATAAGGCACACTTTGTTCCCGTAGGAAAAGACCAGGAACAAAACCTTGAAATGGCACGAAAATTTGCCAAACGCTTTAATCGCATATACAACTCGGAAGTGTTCCCTACACCTAAACCATTTACTTTCGATGGAGCCGACATGATAAAAGTTCCCGGCCTCGATGGTAGCGGCAAAATGGGCAAGTCGGAAGGCAACGCCATTAACTTATATGAAGATCCAAAGGCTATACGAAAAAAAGTGATGCGTGCAGTGACCGACGCAGGGCCTACTGAGCCTAACAGTACTAAACCCGAGCCGGTTGAAAACCTTTTTACTTTATTGAAAATAGTTTCTACTCCCGATGTGGTTTCTCATTTCGATGCCCAATACAACGACTGCAGCATCCGATATGGAGATTTAAAGAAACAACTTGCCGAAGATATTATTTCATATACTGAGCCTATACGAACCCGGATAATTGACATATTGCATGACGATGAGTATCTTGCAAAAGTAGCAAGAATGGGTGCTGAAAAAGCTCGCGAATCGGCAGCAAAAACGCTCAACGAAGTAAAAGGACTGATTGGGTTTAAGAGGCTTTTTTAGTAAGCAAAACTTAAACATCTATGTTTATAAACATATTTCTTATTTTTTAATACGAAAAACATAATAACAGACTAATGGTACTTGATTTTCAAATTTTTTTATGGTTAATTTGTAGTGTAATCATTATTTAATAAATCAATACACCATGAGAAAATTTCTTCAAAGTACCATTAGTGCCTTGTTGGCATTCATCCTGTTCAGTAGTCAGGCACTTGCTTACACCGGTACAAACTATGCATTAAACAATACCAACATTGAAAATTCAGTTGCCGATTTTGATGAAACAGAAATATATTCAGCATTCGATGAAATTGATGAACTACTAGGGCTTTTAAACGAGCAAAGTGATATTACTTATGCTAATATTGAAAGTGAAAACAGTGATTTGATTCTCAATGTGAGTGCCACATCGGCAATTGCACTTACCTCTTCTTCTGCCGATGGACCACCAATATTTAATGCTTTTTTATGGGGCTGTTTATTTAACTGGGTTGGAATGCTTGTAGTAGGTTTAAGCACCGATTTTGACGGTTACCATTTAAGAAAATCGGGATGGGGATGCTTAATTAGTTCAATACTTTGGGGTACTGGTGGGTGCTTCTATTATTTTTAAAATAGTTTGTGAAAATTACAATCTAAAACTTAAATACATTTATTATGAAGAAACTAATATTCATACCAGTTTTTGTGTTGCTCCTTTTCTGCCAAATGTCACTGTTTGCTAACACCGATATTGAGGCCGAGATTTATAGTTCATTCCACGAAATTGAGAATGTAATTGAATATATTTCTATCCACGAAGATGCAAGCTTTAATGATCTGGCAGCGAACAATTTGAGCACTGCTAACCTAAGCAGTTCAGCAGCAATTGCCTCTAACATGAATAGTGAAGATGGGGAACCCCCACTACTGAGTCCATTCTGGTGGGGTTGTATTTTTGGTCCTGTGGGAATTGTAGTTGTTGCAGTAACAAGCGATAACAACAAAGAATACATCCGCAAATCGGTATTAGGATGTGCTATACCTGTAGGTTGTTCATTGATATCGTGGATAGCCTATTATGCTTATGTAGCCTTGGTTGTTAACTCTATAGGCGTATAAAAGCTAACTCTCTTCTTGACAGCTATATGCCGTAAAAAACAGAAAATAAGCTATTTTCAGGCAAAATTACTTTGCCATTCATTTGCTGGTTTTGCAGATATTTAGTTTCTATTCGAATGAATTAAAAACAACATCGGTATAATAAATTATTAAAAATAATAGCTATTGTGATATATTTCACAATAGCTATTAATAAAACAGAACATAACTGAATGAACAAGCGGCTTATACTCTTACTCCTACTATTCTGTTTCACATTGAGTGTGCAAGCTCAGTTTGCTTATAGGATGAGAGCCGATATCCTGACCAAAACCCGCTTGCCCGACAGCACCTTTCAAATTAGCAAAGGGATAATACATTACGACCAAAACTACCGTAAAATAATTTTCGATTTCACCTTTCCACAAAAAGAACGAGTGGTATTGTTCGATACTACCATGTATCGTTTTTCGGGCGATACTTTAAGCGAAGTATCCCGAAACATGCTAATACCCGATCAATCATTTTTTCACTATATACTGTCAGGGAATATTTCAAATTATGGGTTCGAACAGTCGAACTTTACGGCTATAAATACCGAACGGCAAAAAGACATGGTTGTTACAACCTGGCTACCACCCAAGACCCTGCAAACAATGATTGCGAAAGTGCAGGTAGCTACCCGGAACAAGCAACTTTACAGTGTGACTATATTCGATGCACAAGGGGAGGTAATGAACCGACAAATATTGAAAAACTATCAATTAATTGACGGCATTGATATTCCTTACGAAATTTTAATGGCAATGTACATTGATAATAGTGCAATGTATCAAATCATCACACTCGACAATGTGGTGTTGAACGAACCGGGAAACGACTACAAATATGAGCACAACTTATAAATATTTTTCTCTCATTTTTCTTTTTACTGTGTTTTTTGCACAAGTCATTATCGCTCAGCATACAGGCACAGAAAGAATAGAACAGCTCAAAGCACTATACAAACCCGCTGAAAAAGAAAAAACAAATCACAATGTATATTTGACCAGGAGTACCAATGAAATTGAAGCTACAGCCGCAATATTCTATTCGGTATACAAAAACTACATTTCAACACAAGACATGGGCAGCTGTGTTTTTCACCCTTCATGCTCTACATATGCCATTGAATCGCTACAAAACGACAATCCACTGAAAGCCTATTTAAAAGTTTTTGATCGCCTTACCCGCTGTCATACTTTCAGCACTCCAGGCCAATACAAACCATATAAAAATACCGGTTTACTCTATGACCCTATTAAATAAATTTATACTACTGGCGATATTGGCAACTTTTGGCGTAAAAACAACATACGCACAAGGCAATATTCTCGACTGTGACAACTCTCGGCGCTTTGCCAACTATTTATACAACACACGGCAATACGAACTGGCAATGCACGAACTCGAGCGTATAAACTTTTTTTGTGAACCCGATTCAGGCACGCAACTTATTCTACTTAAATCGTACCGAAAACTCAAAAATTTCAGCCCGGCCAATAATTTTTTTTCCGACAAAAGCGATATTCAGTTGCAAGCACTTACTCCAGGGTTTCGTGAGGAATATATTCGGCTGCTCATGACACAAAAGCAATATAGCGAGGTAAAATTGGCAATAGAAAACGGACTTACTTTCAGAGAAAAACAGGAACACCTTCTAGGTCTTGAATTGCTCGAAGGCAATTTTCAGAATGCCTATGCCTTAAGCAAAGAAGCAACAAGCAGCAGCGCCAAAATGAATGCACTGGTAAACATTTCGGTACGAAGCCACGAAACACCGCGTAAAAAGCCCTGGCTGGCAACAATCATGTCGGCAGTAATTCCCGGTAGCGGGAAAATGTATAGTGGCTATTGGGGCGACGGACTTATTTCATTATTGTTTACTGCTTCATCAAGTTTTTTCACTTACAGAGCTTTCAATAAATATGGAACGAATAAGGTTTATCCATGGATAGCCGGTGGTTTGTCCGTAAGTTATTATGCCGGAAATATTTACGGTGGTCATAAAGCTGCCGTTCGTTACAATAATAATATTGAGCATGGTTTTATTCATCAAACAGAGCAAATACTTTTTACTGGTTATTAGCCTTCTTTTCGCTTTAAATGCAAGGGCTCAGACAATTGAGCAGGTTGTTGATTTTGCCAATAAACAATTTGAACAGAGAAACTATGCCATTGCATCGAAAGAATACAATCGTGCATTCTATTTTGGATATGAACCACGCGATGAAATATCGATGCGTATTGCACAATGTTATGCCAATACAGGGCAACACCAAATGGCAGGCGAATTTTACGACAGAACTTATCGCTTTGCCGTTACCGACAGCATGCGAAATGAAGCGGTATTAGGGAAAGCATTCAGCCTAATAATTCAGAAAAATTTCATGCTGGCAATAAATGAACTATTCAATATATCGGACAGTACTACTCACGAGCAAAAAATACACTATCACTTTCTAAAAGGAATTTCGCATTATGGTATAGAGCAGGACACCTTGTCGTGGCATGAATTTTCTGAAGTTGCTCAGCTGGTACAACTAAATAAGCCCGAATTTGAAGCCTTGGCCGCTGAGTTTGAAAATGTATTCCACTTTGAAAAACAATTCAATCCGCGCCGTGCTTACATTTACAGCGGGATAATACCGGGTAGCGGGCAATTTTCGGCAGAAGCCTATCGCGAAGGAATAAACTCATTTTTATTACTGGGTACTTTATATGCCCTTTCGGTAAGGTTGATGTTTGTTTACTCGTTTTGGGATGCTGCAATTACTTTTTTTCCCTGGATACAACGTTATTACTTAGGCGGAATGGACAGGGCACGAGAACTTGCTCATAAAAAAATAGAGGAAAAGCGGGCAGAATCATACCAAACAATTATTGAGCTAACCCGGCCTAATAATTTTTAGACCAGAAGTAAAGATAAACACAAATTATAATGAGCGCACACATCCCAATTTCGAATATTAATTGAATAAAACCGAATGAGATTTTTATTCTTTGTTATAATCATTTTTAGTGTATTTGCATACAATTCTTTTGCATCGGTTAGCAGCCGTTATATTCAGAATAACGAACTTCTAAAATCAGATTTAGATGCAGTATGGCCTCTTGTAAATACCGTAAAGGTTGAATATGAATTGGTATTGGCTCAGCTCGAATTTATTGAAAAAAGGTCGGAAAGAGAACAGTTTCTCGAAGATTATGAGCACTATGTAAAAAAGCAATATCTAAGTGAAGTATTATCGCTAAACATACGGCAAGGGAAATTACTGTTGCTACTCATTGAAAGGGAGTTAGAAAAAACACCTTATGAGCTTTTAGTGGAATATAGGTCCCGAAACACCGCAAATTTCTGGCAAAAAATGGCACGATTGGTTGGTGCCAATCTAAAAGATAAATACAGTGTAAAAGCTTATCCACACATTGAAAGCACCTTGCAAAAACACTTTGCTAGCGATTTGAACCCAATGTATTGAGCATAAAAAGAAATTAAATTATCCTGTAATTTTCTTTGCCTTTTCCCAAATCACATCCATTTCAGAAAGTGTCATATCGTGCAATGATTTTCCTTTCTGCATGGTATTTTCTTCGAGATAATTGAAGCGCTTAATGAACTTTTGATTGGTTCGTTCCAGTGCGGCTTCGGGATCAATCCCGTAAAGCCTTGCGGCATTCACCATAGAGAAAAACAGGTCGCCAAATTCTTTCTCCATTTCAGCTTCGTTACCTGCTCTTATTTCGGCTTCGAGTTCGCCAAATTCTTCTTTCACTTTATCCCAAACCTGTTCTTTTTTGTCCCAGTCGAAACCTACTCCACGCACTTTATCCTGAATTCGGTTTGCTTTCACCATTGATGGCAGCGATTTTGGAACGCCTTCGAGCACCTGCTTTTTACGTCCTTTTTCCTTTAGTTTTATTGCCTCCCAGTTTTGAGCCACTTTCGTAGCACTGTTTGCGTCAACGTCACCAAATACATGAGGATGCCTAAAAATGAGCTTCTCACATAGAGAATCAATTACATCGGCAATATCGAAAGCCCCTTTTTCATCGGCAATTTTTGCATAAAACACGATGTGAAGCAGTATGTCGCCAAGTTCTTTTTTCAGTTCGGGTAAATCGTTATTGATAATAGCTTCGGCCAGTTCGTAAGTTTCTTCAATGGTTAAGTGCCTGAGGCTTTCAATGGTTTGCTCCTTATCCCAGGGGCACTTTTCTCTTAATTCATCCATTATATTGAGCAAACGCTCAAATTGCTCCGTTTTTCTTTGTAGCTTATTGTTCAAAACAGTCCGTGTATTTGTGCATCAATTCTATCTATTATTTTGCTGAGATCCTCGGTATTATTGTGGAAGTTAAGATCATCTACATTCACAATCAACAGTTTACTTGCAGTATATTTACTCGCCCATAACTCGTAGCGTTCATTCAGCATCTTCAAATAATCAAGTCGAATAGACTCTTCATATTCGCGACCTCGCTTCTGGATTTGATTGACCAGCGTAGGAACCGATGCTCTTAGGTATATGAGCAAATCGGGGGGTTGAATTAGGCTTGCCATTAAGTCGAAAAGTGCTTTATAGTTATCAAAATCGCGCGTGGACATGAGTCCCATTTCGTGCAAGTTAGGGGCAAATATTTCAGCATCTTCGTATATTGTTCTATCCTGAATTACGCTTTTATCCGATTTCCGAATATCCACTACTTGCTTAAAACGACTGTTGAGAAAGAAAATCTGGACATTAAACGACCAGCGTTGCATGTCGTTATAGAAGTCATTTAAATAGGGATTGTCGTCAACTGTTTCATAGTTGGGCTCCCACCCATAATGTTTCGATAAAAGAGAAGTAAGCGTTGTTTTACCTGCTCCAATATTTCCGGCTACAGCAATATGCATTTTTTGAAATTGTTATATGTGATTTATGCCACTAAGGTAGTAAATAGCTGTATGAAAATTTATGATTCAAACCACAATTTATTTACATTTTACTTTAAGATTTTTTCTTCGCTCATAAATTTAAGTATAGAATCAAGATACTCGCGATTATTGGCCAAACGAGGAATTTTGTTTTGCCCCCCCACTTTACCGCGTGTTTTCATCCATTTATAAAAAGTGCCTTTGGGTGCATTTACAATTTGCAATGAGGTTAAAGTCATGTTTTTATATCGCTTAGCCTCGTAATCAGAATTGAGGTTTTGAAGCTCCTTGTCTAAAATTTGTGCAAATTCATCGACACTCGCAGGTTCTTTTTCAAATTCAATAATCCACTGGTGGCTGCCTTTACTTTCGGCATCCATAAATACGGGCCCTGCAGTAAATTCGCTTACCTCGCTGCCGGTTTGTTTACATGCGGCGTTAATCCCGTTCAATGCATTATCAATAATTAACTCTTCGCCAAAGGCATTGATGAAGTGTTTGGTTCGTCCGGTAATAATGAATTTAAACGGATAGGCTGATGTAAACTTGATGGTATCGCCTATTATGTATCGCCATAAACCACCGTTTGTCGAAATTACCAGAGCATAATTAACCCCTGTTTCAACCTGAGAAAGATTTATTGCCTTACGATTTTTATTGTAAAACTCGTCCATGCGAATAAACTCATAATAAATCCCACTATCGAGCATCAAAAGCAAATCATCTTTGTCGGGCTCGTTTTGCATACCAAAAAAGCCCTCAGAAGCATTGTATGCATTAATGTAGCGCATATTAGGGTTTGGTATCAACTTTTTGTATTGTTCGCGGTAAGGTTCAAAATTAACCCCTCCGTGAACAAACACCTCGAGGTTTGGCCACACTTCCGTAATATTACTTTTGCCTGTAACCTCAAGCACCCGCTTCAAAAGCACCAAAAACCACGAGGGAACACCTGCCATGCTGGTAATGTTCTCATTTACGGTCGATTTGATAATCTTTTCCATTTTCTCTTCAAAATCGGGGATAAGCGCGATTTCGGAAGGAGGAGTATTTTTAAACCGTGTAAGAAACGGCAAATTGTGTAAAAGCACAGCCGATAAATCGCCGGTACGAGTTTTGCTACTCAAATGGCTCACCTTATGACTCCCCCCTAAAGTAAGGTTCTTCCCCTTGAAGAAATTAGAGTCGGGATTGCTTTTTATGTAGTGTGCATAAACATCGATTGATGATTTGAAGTGGCATTTGCGCAACGATTCTGTAGTTACAGGAATGTATTTACTTTTATCGCTTGTGGTTCCCGACGATTTTGCAAACCATTTTACCTTTCCAGGCCACAGTATGTTTTTCTCGCCGGCAATCATACGTTCAATGTAAGTTTTTAAATCGTCGTAATCGCTTAAAGGTATATTTTGTGCATACTCAACTGAGCTTGTAATTTTTTTATAATTGTATTTTTTTCCCCACTCCGTTTTTCGGGCTTTCTTCAACAAATACTGTAGTACTTCCTCCTGGTGCGCTACCGGATTTTGCATAAAATATTCATTCTTCTTATAACGGGAAGAGAATATTTTTTCCATACTTCGATTAAAAAACCGCATCTGTTTTACATTTAAATTTGCTGCAAATTAATAAAAAAAAGATGTTTAATTCTACATGATTATATTTTAGTATTGTATTTTTGTTAAAAATCAACTCACATATAATGAATTACATTGATATCACGATCGTAATACTCTTGCTAATCTCGGCTATAAGAGGTTTAGTTAAAGGTTTTATCTATGAGATAGCCTCGTTAATTGCATTATTAGCAGGCGTTTGGGGCGCAATTAAATTCTCAGGAATTACAAAAACATTCATTATCGAAAAGTTAACATTCAATAGTCAGCATATCGACATTATTGCATTTATTGTTACTTTTATCGGAATAATAATTCTTATACATTTTATTGGCAAAGCCATTGAAAAAGCAGTTGAAGCAGTTGCTTTGGGTATAGTAAACCGATTGTTTGGCATGCTCTTCGCAGTTTTTAAAGCTGCTTTCATTTTGGGAATTGTAATTATTGTAATTGAAAGAGTCGATCCTGAATCGTCCATTATTCCTCAAGAAGATATTAAGCAATCGAAACTTTATACTCCGCTTCAAAATATAACTACAAGCACTTTCCCGTTTTTATTGGAACTCTATAACGAAATTGTGGATGAACCCGAGAAAAAAGGACGAAGCAACCGAAGAAGCAATTCTAGCGTAGCATGATAATAGTTTCACTTAGCTTTTGCCCATCTTCCGTTTACAATTAATTGTTTGAATAAGTTTTTATCAAAGAAAGATATTTTTGTACTTTTGCGTGCTCGAATCTAAAAATGAATTATTGCGCAGTTATTACACGGGTGAAAAACAACAAGAAATGAAGAGCTTTATTGAGGAATTAACATGGCGTGGCATGATTCACAACATTATGCCGGGAGCTGACGAACAACTAAAAAATGAAATGACTTCTGCATATGTAGGAATTGACCCCACAGCAGATTCGCTTCACATTGGTCACCTTGTAAG
>SKHV01000171.1 GCA_007116765.1 Prolixibacteraceae bacterium
AGAAATAAAAAAACGGGACAGCAAATCCCGTTTTTTTATTCTCATTGATGCTTTTTGAATTGCTACTTTATTTTTCGATTAATCAAAAAATAAACGTTTTATCAAACTTTCGACTCCAATATTCTAAAACAATTGCAATTGTTGTACTGTTTCCGGTTTTTTTGTTTCCTGCCTGCTGTAAAACAACTCCATCATCCCAAATTGTTTATCGGTGATGCTCAAAATACCGACATGGCCGTATTCGGGCAGCATACTTTTTACCCGTTTTATATGCACCTCGGCATTTTCGCGGCTTGGACAATTACGCAGATAAATTGAAAACTGAAACATGGAAAAACCATCGTTCAGCAATTCCTTGCGGAACCGGGCAGCTGCTTTGCGCTGCTTCTTGGTCTCGGTTGGCATGTCGAAAAATACGAGTACCCACATAATGCGATATTGATTTAATGCTTCGTACGACATATAATAGTCATTGGTCAATAGTCATTAGAGAACATTTATTCTTGTATCGGGTGGGTTTGTTTTAAAGGAAGGAGCAAGACGTTTAAGGTTTATGCAAAATCGGGATAGATAATTTTTCGGCGTTTGCCTTCGAAACATTCTGACAGCGAATGGGTGGTGCGCGCCAAACCCACCATCAAGGGGCTTTTCTTACCCTCAATTTGAATATCGACGGCAGCAATGCTCAACAAGCTGGCTTTGTGATCGCGGGTAATCTCGTCATCGGTAATCGTTTCGTCAAGCACCATTTTATATACCAGCCAATCGCAAAAGGGGCGATAAGGTTCCATAATGTCATCGGCCAGGCAATAGGCGTTGTACTTGTTGCTGTGATGAATACCCAAGGTTGGTAACAGTCCGCTACCCACTAAGCCACGTGCCACAATGGCACGCAATATAGCATAGCAATAGTTGAGGTGCGGGTTGGGAAAACTGCCGTACCTGTCACGCGTAAATTCAATATTATCGAACAATAGTTTCCAATAAACCGATGCTGCACGCCCTTCCACGTTGTCGGGGTCGCCGCTTTGAATTTGAGGTACAAGTGCCAATAGCCGCTTGTTTTCGATACCTGCTAATTGCAGGACTATGGCCTGATTTTCGATTTTGGCTTTTACTGTTTGCGACCAAAGGTTTTTTTTCAAGGGCTCGGAGGCATCAATTTGGTAGCGAAAACGTTCAGACTGTATGCTGTTGCCATCGAGCGGGAGCATGAGGCCAACAGGCAAATGTTTTTCGTCGCAACTGATAATGGCTGTGTTGCGCTCGAGCAAGGCTGCCATAAGTGCGTGGGTGAGGGTTATTTGCGGATTATCGAGCAACACCACGCCAATATCTTCAATAGGGCTCGAACCTATCTCACTGTTGTCGGTAGGGTTGATAACTTTCAGCTGTTGCTGATTTTTATGTAGATAGGCAGGATTACCAAAGTAAAGTGTTCGTTTTATCATTATTCGATAATTAGATTTTTAATTTCGTCCAAATCGATAGTCCGGTTGTGATAATCGAGGTAATTATCTTTGTTGTTGAACCATTCAATTACGGCTTCTTTTTGAAGCTTCGTGGGGCGCGATTTCATGATACGTTGGTAGCTGCTCCACGTATAATGCCTGAAATCGTCGCATATTCCGTGTTTTTGGGGGTTGGTATGAATATAATGTACTAGGTTTACAAGCTGCTGCACCGTTGAAACTTCGAGGCGCTTAAAAGGTTTCATGAATAAACTTCCCGAGCGTTTTTGCTGTATGTTAATAGCTTGTGAATAGGCAGTAAACAAGCGTTGAAAAGCCTTGCTTCCCGGGTTCGATTTTTTATTGATTTCACCCGTGGATTTACCGGTTTCACCCGTGGGTGAAACCGGTAAAAACGACTTGGTTCGTATAAGCAAATGAAAATGATTGGGCAGCAAGCAATAGGCGTAGGTTTCGGCATGCGGATCGAGGTATTCGGCATAAAGCCTGAGAAAATACTCGTAGTTGGCCGCCGTGTAAAACAGGTTTTCACGATTGTTGCCCCGATTCCATATATGGTAAAACCTATCGGGCAATATAGGTATGCGGTAGTTTTTTCCGGGCATAATTCGTCTTGTTTATTTATATTCAAACGCTTACAGGCATAACAGCCTCTCTCCTAAGTCACGGGATGCAACTTATATACCTGCTGTATTTAATTTATTTTTGAAATATTCCCCAACCTATCTGCTTTAATTTTCCAACAAACAGATTTTATTTGAACATCATCTAAAGAGTTTTGATTCTTTGACTGGGGACTTCCAACTCCTAATTCATTTTGAATTGGCAAGCTCAGTCCAATCTTATCTTGATCTTTCTTTGAAACATTAAAAAGCAATGATGCAACATTTGCAGGCACAAAATTCATAGTAGTTCCACTACCATCAGTAAATCTATATATTCTTGCAATTTGCTTGGATGTTAGATTAGTAAAATCAACAAAAAGAAGATTCTCCAATTCCTCGGCCGTCGGAACATAAACCAAATCATTTGGATTTAGCACAAATATTAATTTATAATCTGGATCGTCAGGATGAACAGGAGGACAAGGTTCACAAACATCTTTTAGATTGAATATGGACTCCCTTAGCGTTGGGACATAAAATTTTCTCTCTTTCTCTTTTTGATATACTCCACAGAACGCATTGCTCCCACCAGCAGTAGCAACATATTTTGAAGTCTTTGCACCTTCCTCAGATACGGGAAATTTGGTTCCCATTGCATCAGCCATTCTTACTTTAAAAATTGGCTGATGTGGTTTTCCATTGTTTAATGATTTAATATTCTGGTTCAATTCTTTTATTCCTTCTTGTGAAAAAGCCAAAGTTTGCGGAGCTATCGCATTGCCATCTGCATCAACTTTATCTTTATAGTTTTCAAGATGATTAATTAGAATTTCCTGAATGCCTGTATCGGTAATTGATTCTATCGCTTTTAAGATTTTGTCAGACGAAGCCAAAGAGGTCAACTCATTTCCAAATCTTGATGCAACAAATTTTGCATAAACCCTAACTTTAGGATATTCGGGCTCTAACAATCCAATTATATTATCATTCGATAGTCTTTGTTCTCTATAAACTCGGATTCTTTCAGCAACATCTTTTTCAAAGAAATCAAAACGTTCCACAAGAGCTGTTCTTAAATCAACTTCAATCACATTTTTATTGGTCTTTTCATTGTTTTGAAGCTTAACTTTTCCGTAAAAAGTATCTAAATGCAACGCTTGACGTACATTGTATTTCGTTTTTGTTTCCAGATTTTCTTCTTTGTGAATATCAATCTGTCCATTTTCATTATACTTGAGATACTTGTTCCAGCGCTGCCGAATTATACGGTTCTTTTGCTTGAAACTTGCAACAGTATTTTCAAGTGCTTCTTTAGCAATAACTTTGAATATTTTGCTTTTGCTATTTTTATACTGATATTCAAATTCTATAATTCCATCGGCAGTTTTTGTTTGTGCAGGTGGTAAAAAGTACCATTGTTTTTCATCGTTAAAACCACGACGAGAATTGGTCAAAATATATTTCAACCCTTTTCGGGTATTCAATTTTTGTTCATCATTTTCATCCTGAGAAGAAATGTTGTTAAGGTATTGTACATGCTCCTCACTTGTCAAAGCAATCACCAAAGCATCCATTGCATGGTGACGATGATCGATTCTTTTGGAATTAAAGTTCTTCCTAATCTCTTCTGGAACATCATTCACAAAAACATCGTGACCTTCAATTTTTCTGTATCTTCCAAATAGATTGGATTTTGTTAACTCATTTAACCTTTTAAATCGGGGTGAAGTTAAGTTGTTCCAAGCATCGTTAAGCTTCCAATGCCTTTTCAATTCTGAAGTAATTGTACCATTCGTTGCCAACACATTTTTTGAACGATACGTATCTTCATCCTGTTCTCTAACAATATTACTCAATAGTTTCATCGCCATTTTAGAAATGTACTGCATGTTAACTTTTTGACTATTGGTAAAATCATCAGGAATATCTTTGCTTAAAAGAATCTCTTTTTTCTTGCCAGTAAAATTTTGATTCACTAATTTCTCGTATCTATCCAAACTGAGAATTTTAAGTTTTGTATTATGGGCGGCACAAAATATTTCTTTCTCATTTGCGCCTAAAATAAAACCATAACCTGTATTTGATCCTTTAACTTTGTTGATCTCTGTTTCACAGATTACTTTGTTTGTCAAAGCATTTAAAGTAATCCTCTCTTGAGGGAAGACATGTTCTATTTCGTATTTTTTTCTGTCAAATAAATCTGACAATTTTATGGTCATACCGGTATAAGGTGATTGATACCTCTGGTCTAACCAAAGCTTATAGCGTTCAAAATCACTCCGACTAACTTTCGATATATCTTTAGTGGTTATTTCTTTAATTTGCTTTTTTGATATTTTACCTTCGGGTAAATTGTACTCAGTGGCATCCTTGTCAAATTCAATAGATGACAGCAATCCTTGTTCTAAAATTCGAAGTTTTTCTTGCTGAAAAGGGGATTTAACTTCAAGAGAAGTATTTTCTTTCTTAAGCTCTTTTAATATTTCAATAATGCGTTCGTTAGCTTTTCTGTTCTCCTTATTATTTTTATCATCCCTATCTTTCTGTTTGCTGTTCTTTTTCATTTCTCGTCCAAGTTCAATATGGATCCGATCAAATAATTTGGCATAAATGAAATTACCATTTTCATCTTCACCATAATAATTCCATATATCTTTAACCAAATGGAGGGTTTCTACAAGCACTTTTTCGACTACAGGATTGTTCAACGAATGCTGTTTGAACTCATTCTTAAGATATTGTTCTATATCATAAGGAGAATTCCAAAACTCTACTTCGCCAACTTCAGAATATCGTCCATAAACAAGATAACAAGCACTTGACACCCACAATCCCTGAAAATCGACCAATTCACCGTTAATGTTCTCTTTTTCGGTTACTTTCTTGATTATTTCGTCAGGTAAATCTTTCTTAAGGTTTTTCTCTACTTCTTTCACATTCCAATATTTCCCTAATCTTAAAAATGGAAGAAGCTTCTTAATTGCTTTTTCAGAATATGTTCCATAATCATTAGGGTAGCCACCAAATGAGCTAAAGTTTTTCACTAACTCAGGAAGAAAATCTTTTGATAACCCCGTCTTTTCCAATAATCGTTCGAATAAACCATTCAACCCTTTATAAAATTCTTCTTTTCTTTTTACAGAATAGAAAAAATGCCATAGTTTATACTCTGTTTCAGTACACAGGAACGATTTGTAATCAAAACCATTAATACGCTTGGTTCTTAATATATATTCATGTCTTGTGGTATTACAAGGCTCTTTATCTGATGCAAAATTCCATTTGTAGAAGTCTGCCTTTATTGTTTTGTCATTGAATGCTTTGCTCAAAAAAATCAAAATATTTTTCTCTGTAACAAAGTCTTTATCGTTGAGATAATCAAATAGTTTTTCTTTGATCTCCTTTGATCCAAGGAATTGATTCGTTA
>SKHV01000344.1 GCA_007116765.1 Prolixibacteraceae bacterium
AAACTTTGGGAAGTACCTAACCCCGATGGCTGGAATATGTCGCACTCGTCGGTTATGCCATATACCTTTAACGGTGTGAAAATGTACATTTACTCAGCTATTGGAGGCGCATTTGCTGTTTCCGAAAACGGCGAAGTGCTTTGGAAATTACCTGAATGGAGCTCAAACGTAATTGCTCCTTCGCCACTGGCAATGCCCGATGGGCGTATATTATTTACAGCCGGTTATGGCGCAGGCAGCATGATGGTGCAGTTGAATGAAGAAAACGGAGAATTTTCAACCGAAATACTTTACCAGTACCGTCCGCGCGAAGGACTGGCAAGCGAACAGCAAACCCCTATATACTGGGAAGGCTATTTATTTGGCGTAATGCCCAAAGATGCAGGGGTTAACCGAAACCGTATGGTGTGCGTGCACCCCAACGACCCCACAGAAATTGTGTGGGCAAGCGATTCGGAAAGCCGCTATGGCCTGGGGCCATTTATTCTGGCCGATGGCAAATTCTACCTGCTGAACGACGATGGCGTGTTGCACATAATTGAAGCCGATACACGCAGCTTCAGGCACCTCGACAGCAAAGAAATTATCGAAAACGGGCACGATGCCTGGGCACCGCTAGCCATTGCCGACGGCTACATGGTACTGCGCGATGCCGACAGGATGGTTTGTATAAATATTAATAACTGACATTATGAAACACATCAAATATTTTCTCATACTGCTGGCCCTGATTATTGTAGCGGTAATCGCGTTGAATTATATCAACAGCAAACCCAAAAAGGCAAAGCAAAACCCCTTTGAATACAATGTGGATGAGTTCAAAAATGTTGACCCGGCATTAGTTCATTACAGCGAGGTGCGACAAATTCGCGTAAAGCTTGAAGGCAAGGCCGGTATTGCAAGTTACAACGGGAACATATACCTAGCGGCCAACAGTCAGGTTTCAGTAATAGCGACCGACGGAAGACTTATCAGCCGGTTCAATGTAAAGCCCGATACAAGGGCAATAGCAATTAACAATGAGTTCATTGCCGTAGCTTATGGGAAAAACTTTGAAGTCTATAAACATTCCGGTGAACTTGAATTTATCGCACAACCCGTATCCGAAAATTCTGAGTTCACGTCCATTGCTTTTTGGAACCACGAAATTGTGGTGGCCGATGCCGGAACACGACGCTTATATGTATTTGAAAAAAATGAAATGGTAAGCGAAATTGAAGGTATATCAGGGACTACAACATCGCACGGCTTTATTGTGCCAAGTGCACGTTTCGATTTGGCCGTTAATGCCGAAAACGAACTTTGGGTGGTAAACCCCGGCATTCACTCCCTGCAACAATATACACGCCGGGGGGCACTTTCAACATCGTGGAAAAAAGCTTCTCTTTCAATCGAAGGCTTTTCGGGTTGTTGCAACCCCGCCCAAATTGCAATGTTGCCCGATGGAAATATTGTGACCAGCGAGAAAAATATTCCACGTATCAAAGTATATTCTCCAAACGGTGAACTTATTTCGGTTGTTGCTCCTCCTGATGTTTTCGGGAATAACGTTGAAGCATCAGAAGTGGCAACAATTGGCGAAACCATAGTTGCACTAGATACAGAGCAGGAAGTAATAAGGATTTTTGAAAAAAAAGAATAGCATGAAACGAAAAGAATTCATAGATAATATTTTCCGCTACGGCATTATTGGTGGCTTAGTGCTTTTATTTGGTTTTTTACTTTTGAAAAGGGAAGTAAAAACATCGGGGAGTTCATGCCCCGAAAATCTGGTATGTAAAAGCTGTAAGAAGAATAGCACGTGCAACTTACCCGAAAAATCGTAAGTTATGGCAAAAAAGAATCTAAACCGACGTGATTTTTTGAACGATACCATGCGGCTAACGGCAGCAGTGGCCATTGGCGGCTTGGCCGGGCTTACACTGCGAAATGCCAAAGCCGAAAAAACGGTATGGCAGATTGACCCCTTTGAGTGTACCCAGTGCGGACGCTGTGCTACCGACTGTGTATTGCCCATTTCGGCAGTAAAATGCGTACATGCCTACGACCTTTGCGGTTATTGCGACCTTTGCGGGGGCTATTTCAAACCCGGGGTAATCGACCTGCATACCGGAGCCGAGAACCACCTTTGCCCAACGGCAGCCATTGAGCGTAAGTTTGTTGAAGAACCTTATTTCGAATATAAAATTATTGACGATTTATGCATTGGCTGTGGAAAGTGTGTTGCCGGTTGTACATCATTCGGAAACGGCTCTCTGCACCTGCAAGTGCGCCACGATATATGTGTAGATTGTAACGATTGTGCCATTGCCAAGGTTTGTCCGTCGCAAGCTTTTCACCGTGTACCGGCAAGCCGGCCGTATATGATTAAAGGCGACTTTGTGGCCAATGAAAACCCAACCTGGTCAAACCCGGCATAAAAAGCAACAATGACAACAACGATAACCATGACAACCTTTATTTCAATATACAAGAACATAGGTGGATTTATGATAAAAGCAACTTTACTCATTATCCTAATTTCCAGCTTCATGTCTTCTTCTGCCCAAATGCAGCGTTTTCCGAAACCCGAATTCGAAACCGGTTACGAGTACCCTACGGTTGAAGCACCCGAACCGCGTTCTACCTCACTCGAATTTATCGATGTGGGCGTATTGCTTTTGGTCATGTCGCTGGCTGCATGGTTTGCATTGAAAAGGCGTTCGCGAAAGGGTATCTTATGGCTCAGCGTTTTCAGCCTTATTTATTTTGGATTTTACCGCGAAGGTTGTGTTTGTTCAATAGGCGCAATCCAAAATGTAGCCCTTACACTATTCGACCCGTCCTATGCTATATCAATACCAATAATCTTGTTTTTTGTACTGCCCCTGCTCTTTTCCCTTCTTTTCGGAAGGGTATTTTGTGCAGCAGCTTGTCCACTGGGTGTAATTCAGGATTTGGTAATTATTAAACCCATTACCATTCCGGCATGGCTCAATAAATCACTTGGCTTCATTCCCTATATTTATCTGGGACTTGCCGTTTTAATGGCAGCAACAGCTTCCGATTTTATTATTTGCCGATACGACCCCTTTATTGGCATATTCCGCATGGGTGCCGAATTCAGCATGATAATACTGGGAATTGCCTTTCTGCTTATGGGACTTTTCGTGGCCCGTCCGTATTGCCGCTTCTTGTGCCCTTACGGGGTGCTGTTGGGCTGGATGTCGAAATTTTCGAAACACCACATCAGCATTACTCCGAGCGAGTGCATACAGTGCAAACTATGCGACCACTCGTGCCCGTTCAACGTAATCGATGAACCTACCGAGGCACTAAAACCCGAGGAAAAACAATACAACAAACGGCGTTTTACCCTATTTGCCCTGCTCATTCCGGTGTGGATGCTCGTGGCCGGCTATGCCTTATCGCTGGCACATCCATTTATCTCGAAAGCCCACCCCGATGTGTACATGGCCGAATTGCTGATAACACAGCCCGAAATAAAGAACGACACCAACAACCTCGACGTGCAAACATTCCTGGCTTCGGGCAGGACAATGGAACAATTAGTTGACGATGCAAAAACAATACGTACAAAATATTATACAGGAAGTTGGATATTGGGTGCATTTTTAGGACTGGCACTTGGGCTTATGCTCATGAACCATTTTGTGGTACGCCGCCGTACCGATTACACCCCCAACCGCACCGGCTGCTACAGTTGCGGCAGGTGTATGGATTATTGTCCAGTTAAGAAATAGAAAAAAGTCAGTAAGTCAGTGGTCATTACTTAAAATCTAATTACCTGTTTTCCATTGACTAATGACCATTGACTATTGACAAATGACTTTTTCATAAAATAAAGATATGAACCAAGAATCGAAACCGGAAACAAAACAACACGAGGTAAAGCGCATTGTGCTAAATACCATAATTATAAGCGGTGTTTTCACTGTAGTGATAAGTTTGCTGCTTCTTTTCAATTTCATGCAGCTAACGCTTAACGACCCCATCGAGAGTGAAACCATGAAAGCACTAGTTGAGCGCCTTTCGGCCGATCTCAACAACGAACAACTAAGGGAAGAAATCCGCTCGTTCGACCTTATTGTGCGCAAGGCTTATTTTACGGGGAAGTGGCAGATTGAAATCGGAGGATTGCTCCTTCTATTGGGCGGTATTGTTTTAGTAATTGCCCTTCGTTATTATTCAAAAATTACATCGGCCATTGAGGAGCCGGAGCAAGAACCCATTAAGCAACAAACATCGCGAATACTGGCATCGCGTTGGTTACTGGGGCTGGGAGCTTTCGTTATTGTTTTTGCCTTGGTAGCTTCCTTGCTCAGTATCGACCATTTGAATAAGTACGAAGAACATGTTGAAGAAGCTATAAGCCCGGCCTCGACAGTTGAAGTGGTTGACCTTTTTACCGAAACTCCGACTGAACAGCAGGCTGAACAAACAGAAACAGCTCCAGTTGAAACTTCAACCGAAATAGCTGAAACACCGGCTTCGGTTCCAGCTCAGGCTGCAAGCACTTACCCATCACTTGCCGATATTCAAAAACAGTACAACACCTTCCGCGGGCCTTTGGGTCACGGCATTTCACCGGCTAAGAACCCACCCATGAGTTGGGATGTTGAAAGCGGCGAAAACATTTTGTGGAAAGTGGACATTCCACTCAAAGGCTACAGCTCACCTGTAATTTGGAACGAAAAACTTTTCGTTACCGGAGCCAACAACGATGAGCGTTGGGTTTACTGTTACAACAGCAATACCGGCGAAATGCTCTGGCAGCAGCAAGCCAGCAATATACCCGGCTCGCCTGCAACCGCACCACGCACCACCGACGATACCGGGCTTGCAGCACCATCGGTAGTGACCGACGGCAAACATGTAGTGGCCATTTTCGGAACGGGCGATATCATTGCTTTCGACATGGACGGAAACCGCCTTTGGGCACGAAACCTGGGTGTACCCGATAACCATTACGGGCACTCATCGTCGCTTATGGCATGGAAACAGTTTGTAATAGTGCAATTCGATTCCAACAGGCAAGGGCGTATGCTGACCGTAGATATTCGTACTGGCGAAAGCATTTGGGACATTCAACGCAGCTCGAACATTTCGTGGGCATCGCCAATTTTGATTGAGGTAGATGGCAAAATGCAAATTGTTACCACAACCGAACCCACTGTGGCAGGCTATGAACTTGAAACCGGAAAAGAACTTTGGAAGGTTGATTGTATGATGGGCGAAGTGGGCCCGTCGGCAGGTTATGGCAACGGACTTATTTTTGCGGCCAACGAGTATGCCACACTGGCTGCCATTGACCCTAAAGATGGTAAAATAGTATGGCAGGACAACTACTACCTACCCGAAGTGTCGAGCCCGGTAGTGGCCGACGGTATGGTGTTCATTGCAACCACCTACGGCGTATTTGCCGCCTTCGATGTTCATTCAGGCAACATGTACTGGGAGGCCGATTTCAACGATGGTTTTTATTC
>SKHV01000408.1 GCA_007116765.1 Prolixibacteraceae bacterium
CCGGTGTAACACCGTGGCGTACCATTACAGTAGGAGAAACCCTTAGCCCAATTGTGGAAACAACCATCATGTGGGACGTAGTGGATCCGCTTTACAAGCCATCTGTCGATTATCAGTTTGGACGTAGCACCTGGAGCTGGATTGTTTGGCAGGATCAAAGTATGAACTTCGAAGACCAGGTGAAATACGTTGATTTGGCTGCTGCCCTCGATTTCGAGTTTATTTTGGTTGATGCCTGGTGGGACGCAAACCTTGGTTACGACAAAATTGAAGAACTTATCCGATATGCCCGTTCTAAAGGCGTAGGCGTATTTTTATGGTACAATTCCAACGGTTCATTTAACGATGCTTTCCAGACACCAATCGATAAAATGAATACTTCGATAGCCCGCAAAAAAGAAATGAGATGGATGCAGGAGGTTGGCGTAAAAGGAATTAAAGTCGATTTTCTTGGTGGCGACAAGCAAGAAACCTTGCGTTTGTACGAAGATATCATGTCAGATGCCAACGACTATGGACTGATGGTAAACTTCCACGGAGCAACCCTTCCCCGTGGTTGGGAAAGAATGTACCCCAATTTTATTGGAAGCGAGGCTGTTCTGGCATCCGAGATGCTTGTTTTTTCACAAGGTGTTCGCGAGAACGAAGCTTTTTTTGCAACCCTTCATCCCTTTATCCGCAACTCGGTGGCCAGCATGGAATTTGGAGGTGTGATACTGAATAAATTTATTAACAGGGGCAACGAAAGAGGCCAAAAGCGATTAACAACCGATATTTTTCAGTTGGCAACCGCTGTGCTTTTTCAGAACCCGGTACAGTTTTTTGCCTTAACGCCAAATAACTTAACCGATGCCCCCGATTTTGCAATCGATTTTATGCGAAATATTCCAACATTATGGGATGAAACCCTTTATATTGACGGAACTCCAGGAAAATATAGTGTTATTGCACGCCGCAATGGTCTCAATTGGTACATAGCAGGAGTAAGTGCCGAAGAATCAGCACAAAAACTGACACTTGAATTGCCTATGATAGCTGGTAAAACGGTGAAATTATATAACGATAAAAAAGACGGGACTCCTTACATGGAAACTGTAAAAGTACCTGCGAACGGTCGTTTCACTGTAACTATCCAGCCCAGTGGTGGTTTTGTATTGACTAAGTAAGAAAAAACAGAAATGGATATGTTAAAAATATTGTCCGCCATAGTGTTGTTTTTCCTTTTTTCTTGTAGTGGGGAAAAGGGTAAAGAGCTAATGGTTGACAATGTTACCATGGAAATTGCCAGCCCGTTTCCACCCAATCAGGTAACATTATCTGAGTCGTGGATAAGGGATCGTGAACAGTTAAATACCTGGTATTTAAAATCGCTCGATGCCGACAGGCTTCTTCATAATTTTCGGGAGAATGCAGGATTGCCTTCCGGTTTCCAGCCACTCGATGGTTGGGAAGCACCCTGGATCGGGCTCAAAGGGCATTTCACAGGGCATTACCTTTCTGCGATTTCTTTTTTAATTCATCAATACAACGATAGCACCTTTCTCAATCGGCTAAATTACATGGTCGATGAACTTTTAAAATGCCAGCAAGCATTTGGAAACGGCTATCTGAGTGCATTCCCCGAAAGGGATTTCGATGTTCTCGAAATCAGGTTTGGCGGGGTTTGGGCTCCTTACTACACGTACAATAAAATTATGCAGGGCTTGCTCGATGCATATATTTATGCCGGCAACGAAACAGCGTTGGAAATGGCTATAACAATGGCAGGATATGTTGAAACACGTATGTCGAAACTCGATGACCAATCCATTGAAAAAGTGCTGTACAGTGTTGGTGCAAACCCCATGAACGAAGCCGGAGCAATGAACGAAGTCCTTTATAAGTTGTATAAGGTAACAAACGATCCGGCTCATTTGGCATTGGCTCAATTGTTCGACCGCGACTGGTTTCTTAAACCACTGGGCAACAACGAAAATATTTTATCGGGCTTGCATTCCAACACGCACATTGTACTGGTAAATGGTTTTGCCGAAGCCTATCCTGTAAACAAAGAAGAAAAATACCGCGATGCCGTGGTAAATTTCTGGGATATGCTCATCAACCATCATATTTATGCAAACGGTTCAAGTAGCGGGCCACGTCCTAACGTTATTACACCCACTTCGCTTACCGCAGAGCATTGGGGAGTGCCCGGGCAGTTAAGCAATACCATGACAAAAGAAATTGCCGAAACCTGTGTGTCGCACAACACACAAAAGCTATCGGCAAGCCTGTTTTCGTGGACTGCCGATCCCAAGTATGCCGATGCCTATATGAATACCTTTTACAATTCTGTAATGGCACTGCAAAGCGCTCAAACCGGAAAGTGTGTGTACCACCTTCCCCTGGGCTCGCCAAGGCAAAAGGCTTTTTTGAACGAAAACGACTTCCGTTGTTGCAACGGGTCTTCAATCGAAGCTTATGCAAAGCTCAATTCGGCTATATATTTCCACAACCATTCAACCTTGTGGGTTAACATGTATATCCCTTCGAAGCTTAACTGGGCCGATAAGGGAATTGTTGTAGAACAAACCGGTAATTTTCCTGAAAATCCGGAAGTTGAATTTACTGTTTCTACAATGAATAGCTCTGAATTTGAACTCATGCTTTTTATACCTTCATGGGCCAAAAGGGTTGAAGTTTTTGTAAACGGCGAAAAGCAAAAGCTTAAAACCAAACCTGAATCATTTTTGGGTTTAAAACGAAAGTGGGAAAACAACGATAAAGTCAACCTGGTTTTTGAATACGATTTCCATCTCAAAACCATGCCCGACGATGAAAATGTGTTCGCTCTTTTTTACGGGCCTATGCTCTTAGCTTTTGAAAGCGGTTCGGAATTGATACTTAAAGGCAATCATGAAAGCGTTTTAAGTAAGCTTTCAACGGGAGAAAAGAATGGTATTTTCCATCTAAAAAACAATGGTTCAACTTATACACTGCGCCCATTATTCAACATTGAAAATGAAATGTATGGAGTGTATGCAACAATTAGGAATTATTAATATCTATATAATTGGTAACTTAAAATATTTGAAATGAGGAAGATTAAAGCTTTATTGTTATTTGCAGCAATTGCATTGTTTTTCGGTGCTAAATCGCAAAACCCCATAGTTCAAACCATGTATACGGCCGATCCGGCTCCCATGGTTTATAACGATACCTTGTTTGTTTATACCACCCACGACGAGCAAACTACTTCAAATTTTTTCACCATGTACGACTGGCAGTTATTTTCAACAACCGATATGGTAAACTGGACTGCCCATGGAACTGTGGCATCGTTGGAAAGCTTTGAATGGTCTGATGTGAAAAACGGCGCCTGGGCTCCGCAAGCTATAGAACGTAACGGCAAATTTTACCTGTATTGCCCTATTCATGGTGATGGGGTAGGTGTTTTGGTTGCCGACAGCCCTTATGGTCCCTTTATAGATCCCGTGGGAAACAGACTGGTGGAAGGCGACCGTGTGTGGGACGATATTGACCCGACGGTGTTTATTGACGATGATGCCCGCCTGCCGGACGGGCAGGGCCAGGCTTATTTGTATTGGGGGAATCCCAATCTTTACTACGTAAAACTGAACGAGGACATGGTTTCGTTCGACCGCAGTATTGGTAATAACGGCGTAGTTGCGGTAGAAATGACCCCCGAAGCTTTTGGGCATAGGGAAACGCCCCACGAGCGTTACAAAACCAACTATGAAGAAGCGCCCTGGTTGTATAAGCGTGGCGATATTTACTACATGATTTTTGCTGCAATAGGAATACCCGAATACATCGCTTATTCAACAGCTCCTTCACCCACCGGTCCTTGGACTTATCAGGGAATTATTATGGGCAGACACCCGGGACTTGCATTTACAAATCACCCTGGTGTGGTCGATTACAAAGGCAACACATATTTCTTTTATCACAGTGAAGAACTGCCCGGTGGTGGTGGGTTTAACCGCTCTGTTTGTGTCGAACAATTTGAGTTCAACCCCGATGGCACTTTTCCAACCATTGTCCCAACCCGCGAAGGCATAACACAAAGCCTTTCTAATTTGAATCCTTACACAAGGGTCGAGGCTGAAACCATAGCATGGTCCGAAGGAGTAAAAGCTTCAACCGACAGCCAAACCGGGATGTATATAAGCGATATAAGCAACGGCGATTATATAAAAGTCCGAAGCGTCGATTTTCGTCGTGGAGCCAGAAACTTTGAAGCATCTGTTGCTTCAGCTTCATCAGGTGGCAGCATTGAGATACGTTTGGGTAGTGCCGATGGCGATTTGCTGGGAGTTTGCAAAGTTGAGAACACCGGTGGCTGGCAAAATTGGTCGCTTGAATCGTGCAAAGTAAAAAGAGTAAGGGGAGTACACGATTTGTACTTTGTTTTTAAAGGCGATGACAAAGTTTTGTTTAATTTCGACTGGTGGAAATTTAGATAATTGGGGTGCTTTCAATCCTTTTATACGCATGTATGGCTACATGAGCAAAACAAAAACATGTAAATACGGCGATAAAGATGAAGGCATCATGTGCAAAATGTTGCACCTCCGCTATCGACTTCTTCCATAAATATATTCTGAAGCATTGTAGGTTATCAGAAAGGGCTCGCCCCGGGGATGTCTGCCAAGAAGGATTGTAATTATGGTTTTATGTTTTTCAGCATGTTTTTTCAATGCAAAGCATATCGCAAAGCTTTGCGGTAAATTGTTTGAAAATATCATTTTGAACTACCTGGAAATGATATATATTTGAAGCAACAATAGTTAAAACCTGTTTGTACTTATAAATGAAGAAATCAGTCTTAACCGGAATCAACCATATAGAAATAGAAGATGCTCCGCTCCCGGCTATTGAGAACGGTACCGATGTGCTCATCCGCATGAAAGTGGTGGGGCTTTGTGGTTCCGATATCCATTATTACCGCACCGGGCGTATCGGTTCGCAGGTGGTGGAATACCCTTTTACCGTGGGGCACGAAGGCGCAGGTATTGTCGAGGCAGTGGGCAGTGCGGTAAGTTCGGTTAAGCTGGGCGACAGGGTTGCCATTGAGCCATCGATTGCTTGCGGGCACTGCGATCAGTGTTTGGCAGGCAGGCCGCACACTTGTCGCAACAACCTGTTTTTAGGCTGCCCGGGACAAATTGAAGGCAACCTGGCCGAATACCTTGTTATGCCCGAAAGCCAATGCGTGCTGCTAGCCGATAATCAAAGCATCGACGACGGGGCAACTTCTGAACCGCTGGCAATTGGTTTGTACGCAATAAAGCAAGCTCGCCTCGAAGGGCACGAAAGTATTGGAATAATTGGGTTTGGCCCAATTGGCATGAGCGTTTTCCAGATGGCACTTGCCCATGGGTTCAGTAATATTTACGTGTCGGAAAAAATACCCGAGCGCGGTAATATGGCTCAAAAGCTGGGGGCTAAATGGGTGGGAAATCCGCTTA